>JBAQAB010000118.1:0-3593 GCA_049285535.1 Xanthobacteraceae bacterium | reverse complement strand
AGTTTCGGAGCGCACCACTCGTGATAGCTGCTCTTACAGGCGTCATTCATGACAGCGAGAGTGCTCATGGTCAGCATCGCAACGGCGGTGAGAATAATTAGCAAGGGAGTTTTCATCGGAACCTCGACTACTCAGGTTCCCCCGGCTACCCACAACCGAACTATAGCAGTTTAGATGAACCCGCGGTGAATGGGCACGATCAGGCTAAGGCGACGGCTCGAGCAGTTGCTGGCTTCAATGGATTGTAGGCCTCTTCTGGCGACGGCCTATTCGCAGCCAAATCGCGGACTGTTCTGGCACTTCGGCATGACTAAACGGCAACATCACGGAGCCCCTGCTCACCTGGCGGTGAAGTCGAACAGTTAGAAGCTGCGAGCGGAGACAGCGCAGATTAGCACTGCGGCTTATGGCCCAAAACCGAAGTGCCGCGATGTCCGCGATTTGGTCACGATCGGGGGAAGCGGACATGACTCGGACATCGCGAAAGTGAAGCGGTTGACCCATCGGCGACATCGGTGGCTCAGAATTGCTGCCGTGCAATATGACTTTTGAACCATTCCATTGAGCCTCGCCAATGCGGTACCTTATCAGGGACGAGGGCACGAGATGCAGTTCGGTCTACTGAAACGGCGCGAGTTCATCACGCTTTTTGGCGGACTTGCGGCATGGCCGGTTGCTGCGATGGGGCAGCAGTCGAGTATTCCCATGATCGGCTTTATCAATGGATCATCGGCAGGGGCCTATGCCGCCTATGTACAAGCCTTTCTCGACGGGCTTGGGGAAACCGGACATGTTGTCGGCCGAAACGTCGCTATCGAATACCGCTGGGCCGAGGGCCACTACGAGCGTATCCCGGAGATGGTCGACGAACTTGTGCGCAGTCGTGTTGCCGTCCTCGCTCCGAATACGCCGGCAGCGCAGGCAACTAAGCGCGCGGCAGGCAATATCCCGGTGGTATTTTTTACCGGCGAAGACCCGGTCGCGAGCGGCCTCGTCGAAAGCCTAAACCGTCCCGGCGGCAACGCAACAGGCGTGACCTCCCTGTTTGGAGATCTCGCGGGAAAGCAGGTCGGGCTTTTACGGGAGCTGGTGCCTAGCGCAACGTTAATCGCCTATCTCGTCAACCCGGGCAATCCGATCACCGACCGGAATGTGCGAGACGCGATCGACGCCGCGCAAAAGCTTGGAGAGAAAATTGAGATTGTGCATGCGAGCAGCGAGGTTGAGATCGACGCAGCGTTCGATACGATGCGCGGTATGCGAGCCAGCGCGCTGCTGGTGCAGCTTGATGCCTTTCTGATCAACAAGCGCATCGTAGAGCTTGCCGCGCGGGATGCGCTGCCCGCCATGTATCAGACCCGCCAGCTGGTCTCTGCGGGTGGATTGATGAGCTACGGATCAAGTCTTGTCGACATGTATCGCCAGATGGGCGTGTATGTGGGCAAGGTTCTCGGGGGCACAAAACCGGCCGAGATGCCAGTGTTGCGGCCCATAAAATTCGAGATGGCGATTAACCTGAAAACCGCCAAGGCGCTTGGCATCGATGTTCCGCCGACGCTACTTGCAATCGCCGACGACGTAATCGAGTAGGACTTGTGCTGAAGCGCACGAGCCCGAAATTGGCCCGTTTCGTCAGATATTGCGACGCAGGCAAATGTCGGCGTTCAGGGTAACAGCGGACGTGCCAGGGAAAGCCCAAATCCGGCATTCCTGACCCTTACGTGACATCAGCACGACTATTCGATTACTTCGTCGGCTGTGGCGAGAAGTACCTCTGGGACGGTCAGACCAAACGCCTTCGCGGTCTTGAGATTAATCACCATTTCAAATTTGGTCGGTTGTTGAATTGGCAAGTCGCCCGGCTTTTCGCCCTTGAGGACGCGATCGACGTATGAAGCCGCCCGACGGTACTCGTTGGTCAGATTAGGCCCGTAGGAGACCAAGCCTCCGGACGATGCGTAGTAACGGTATGGGTAGATCCCAGGCAGGCGATGTCGTGCTGCCAACTCAGCGATCAAGCCGTGATTGCCGTTGGTGACGGCAGATGGGGTTACGATCAGCCCACCATCGGCGTCACTGGCAAACGTTGTGATGGCCTGCTCGATTTCGCGGGCATTATGAACGCCAGCCGCGCTCACTTTGACCGAAAGGGGTGTAGCGGCGGCCTCAGCGGCGTGCACCATGGCGACATAGCTAGCAAACTCCGGAAGCAGCATGACGGCCACTCGTGAGACGCGAGGCGCGATCTCCTTAAGAACCTCCAGCCACTTGCCGCCTATCGTGGGCTCGTAAAGGGAGAAGCCGGTGATGTTGCCTCCCGGCCGCGCCATGCTAGTGACGAAACCGACGCTGACCGCATCGGCCACCTGGGCGAACACGATCGGGATCGTGCGAGTCAAACGTGATGTCTCCGCCACGACGGGGGTTGAGGCGCAAAAGATTACTTCGGGCGCCAAAGCGACCAGCTCTGCCGCATTGGCCTTCAGGCGCTCTGCGCCGTCGCCCAACCAACGGACCTCTATCCGCACGTTGCGACCTGCGGTCCAGCCGAGCCCTTGGAGAGCGTCCAGGAATGCCGTGAAATATTTTTGACCTTCCGCGTCGGCCGACTCATAGCCTCCCATCAGCACGCCGATGAACCGCATCTTGTCGGATTGCTGGGCGACAGCCACACGCGGCCACGCGATTGCCGCGCCGCTAAGCCCAGCAATGAATTTCCGCCTTGCGATCTTGACCGCCATCGGACCTTCTGTCGGGGATCATTCGAACTGGATCACTACGAACCGTAGCACGACTGAACACCGAAGTCCGTGACGCACTTCACGCCGATCCGTGGCGAAAGGGCTCGTTGTTATTTTTCGGTGTAAACGATGGCTATTGGGCCCAAAGTCGACGTGCTACGTGAAGGGATCACCCGGACCTACGCTCCCGCGCGGTTCGACTCGGCCAGCACGCGCCGGCTCACGGCACCCTCCAGCCATCCGGTCGTGGTGGCCCTTAAGGCCAAACACTCAGACCAAACGGACATGTCGCCTACTGGCCCGCTTCGTCAGATATTGCAGCGCGAGCAAATGTTGGCGTTCAGGGTAACAACGGAAGTGCCGAGGAAAGCTAAAATCCGATGTTCCTGACCGATTCTGTTGAAAAAGTCGCAAGTCTAAAGTCGTTGCAAAACTGCCAAAATACGAACGACATCTTCGATTGACGCTGGTTACCACCGCAGATCGATTCAGAACTCGCTCCGTTGATTCCGAGGTGGATGATGAGGTCCCCCGTGTCAGCATCTCAAAACCACACCCACGACGCTTAAAAAATTCGATTGAGCCGATACTCTGACTTTTTCAACAGAATCGGCCAGGAGGAGACACACTCCTCTTTTAGCGGACCGGTACAAGGCATAGCCTGATCGGGGGGCTACCTATGCGGAATGTGCTAAATTCCCGATCATCGCAATGGGCAGCACTGGTGCCGCCAGCAGGCGTCCTAGCTTCATCGTTCACAGATTGAGCGTCCTCGAAGTCACTGCCGCGTTGCGTACGCGCGGCCTCGAGGTCCACGTCGTGGCACCGGAACAGCGGCCGAATCGACAACAC
>JBAQAB010000117.1:0-11211 GCA_049285535.1 Xanthobacteraceae bacterium | reverse complement strand
GTGGACCAATGCGCGGCTGGCCGTCGGTCTCGACGACACCGCGGTGCATAGCGGGATCGATAGCAAGATCAATTTCGCCTACCTGCAGCTTTTCCTGTTCGCCACATTCGTCGTGTTGTTGGCATGGTTCGGCGGCGAGCAACTGGTGGTGAAACCGATCCGATCGCTGGTGCGCACGGCGGCGCGTTTCGGGCGCGGCGATCTGCATGTGCGCGCCTCACAGGAGCCCTGGGTCGCCGAGTTCGCGCCGTTGGCGGCCGCACTCGACGACATGGCGGCCAAGCTTGCCGGCCGCGAAGAGGAGCTGCAGATCGCCAACCAGCATCTCGATGAACTGGCGAGCCTCGACGGCTTAAGCGGGCTCGCCAACCGGCGCGGCTTCGACCGCGAACTGAATCGTGAATGGCAGCGCGCCGGCGAGAAATGCGCGCCGCTCGCGCTGATGATGATCGACATCGATCACTTCAAGCTGTTCAACGACCGCTATGGTCACGTCGCCGGCGATACCTGCCTGCGCGCCGTCGGCGAAACGCTGTCGCTGGTGACGCTGGACGAGGCGGTGCTGGTCGCCCGCTACGGCGGCGAGGAGTTCGGGCTGCTGTTGCCCGGCCTCGATCTCGAGCGGGCCAGAGCGATTGCCGACGAGGCGCGCAAGGCGGTCGAAGACCTGCAAATCAATCACGCGGAATCACCGTGCGGCTATGTCACCGTCAGCGTCGGCGTCGAATCCGTCATTCCGGACAAGTTTCAGACCACCGCCGACCTTGTCGAGGCGGCCGACACGGCGCTCTATGCCGCCAAACGCCGCGGCCGCAATAACGTGGTCGCTCACGTCCGCCCGCTGCTGCGCGCGGCGTCTTGACGACCCGGATCCGCAATCAGGGTTTACGCGTCTTCTTTCGTGACTTGCTTCGGGGCTTGCGGCGCGCTGCGGGCGCTTCTTTCTTGGCGAGTGTCTTGACCGGCGTCTTGTCCGGCGGCGCCCAGATCATGCCTTCGAGCTTCATGCCGTCGGGATCGGTGAAATAGACAGCGTAATAATTGCGCCCGTAATACTCACCCGGCGGATCGACCACGTTCATGCCGTTGGCTCTCAGGAAAGAGCCGAGAGCGTCGACGTCTTTGCGGCTCGCCAGCTCGAAGGCATAGTGATGAAAGCCGATGTCACCTTTGCGATATTTACGCTTCCTGCCTTCGGCGTCCGCAGCCGCGATCCACAACAGCGTCTTGCCGTTGCTCCAGCCGGCCATGTCCTCATATTCGTGCTTCAGCCTGAAGCGGAGGAACTTTAAGAGCTTGTCATAGAACTCCTTGGAGCGGGCGAAGTCGCCGACGCTCAACACCAGATGGTCGATTCCGACGACACGCGGCATGGTGTTGTCCTCCTTCGCGGCGGGTTGCCCTGACCGGGGCCGCGGCAGTACATATCAACCGCCATGCCAGCAGCTATGCCACCCACCCCGCCCCGCACTTTGTTCGACAAAATCTGGGATTTCCATTGCGTCGGCCAACGCGCCGATGGCCGCGATCTGCTCTATATCGATCGCCACGTGCTGCACGAGTTGCACGCCCATCATGCCTTCGCGCAGTTGCAAAAGCAGCAGCGAAAAGTGCACCGGCCCGATCTGACCTTCGCGGTGCAGGATCATACCGTAGCGACTAGGCCCGGACGCGACGACGACACCAACCCGTCGGGCACCGCCTTTATCAAGGCGATGCGCGAGGGTTGCCGCAACAATGGCATCCGGCTGTTCGATATCGACGATCCCGAGCAGGGCATTTCGCACGTGGTGGCGCCGGAACTCGGCATCGTGCTGCCCGGCGCAACGCATGCGGTCCCCGATAGCCACGCCAGCACCGTCGGCGGGCTCGGCGCGCTCGCTTTCGGCTGCGGCACCAGCGAGCTCGCCCATATCCTCGTCACGCAGGTGATGGCGCTCAAGCGGCCCCAGCGCATGCGGGTGCGGCTCGACGGTGCTCTCGGTCCTCATGTCAACGCGAAAGATGTCGCCTTGCGGCTGATCGCCGAACTCGGCGTCGCGGGCGCGCGCGGTTATGTCGTGGAATATGGCGGCGCGGCGGCACGCGCCATGCCGATCGAACAACGCATGACGCTGTGCAATCTCAATATCGAGATGGGCGGCCGCTCCGGCTTCGTCGCCCCCGACGAGGCGACCTTCGCCTGGCTGGCAGGCCGGCCCTACGGTCCGCAGGGCGCGCAATGGGATCGCGCGCTGGCCTATTGGCGCACGCTGCAATCGGACGACGACGCCATGTTCGACCGCGAGATCGTGCTCGACTGCGGGAGCCTCGAACCGCAAATCACCTGGGGCACCGATCCGAGCCAGGTCGTCGGCATTTCCGGCCGCGTGCCCGAGGCGGCGGCAGTCGAGCCGAACCGCCGCGCCGCGGCGGAAAGCGCGTTTGCCTATATGGGGCTGACGCCGGGAACGGCGCTTGCCGGCCTGCCGGTCAACCGCGTCTTCATCGGCTCCTGCACCAACAGCCGGCTGCCAGACTTGCAAACCGCCGCCGCGGTGGTGCGCGGCCGGCGCGTCGCCAAGGGCGTCATCGCCATGGTCGTGCCGGGCTCCTCGAGCGTGAAGCGCGAGGCCGAAGCAGCCGGGCTCGACCGCGTGTTTCGCGACGCCGGATTCTTCTGGGGCGAATCGGGCTGCTCCATGTGCGCGGGTGGCAATGGCGATCGCGGCCAGCCCGGCGAGCGCTGCGTGTCGACCACCAATCGCAACTTCGAAAACCGGCAAGGGCCGAGAGTGCGCACCCATCTCGCCAGCCCGGCGACAGCAGCGGCCACCGCCATCGCCGGCCGCATTACCGACGTGCGGTAATTGCTGGCCGGAGCGGCATGATGCAACCGTTCAGCTCCCATACCGGCATCGCCGCGCCGCTTCTCAAAGACGACATCAACACCGACCAGATTGCGCCGATCATGCATTCGCGCAGTCTGAAGGAGGACTACAAGGCGATGCTGTTCCACCGCGCCCGCCACCGCGAGGACGGCAGCGAAGATCCGGATTTCATCCTCAACAGGCCGCAGTTTCGCGCCGCCGGCATCCTGGTAACCGGCCAGAATTTCGGCGCCGGCTCGTCGCGCGAATCCGCGGTATGGAGCATGCTGGCGAACGATATCCGCGTCGTCGTCGCCAAGAGCTTTGCCGACATCTATCGCGAGAATTGCCTGCAGAACGGCGTGTTGCCAGTGGTGCTCGGCCCAGGGGATGCCGATGCCTTCATCGCCCGCGTCGTCGCCGCCGACGGCGCCGCGCCGTTTACGGTCGACCTGGTGACACAGCGCATCAGCGGCCCAGGTGGCCCGGATATCGCTTTCGAAATAGCGGCGGCGGATCGCACACGACTCCTTGAGGGGCTCGACGATATCGGCATGACGCTCAAGCACATGGACGACATCGTCGGTTGGGAAAGCCGCGCCGCAGCCGCACAGCCGTGGCTACAGACAACGCAAGACAGCCGTTAATCGGCATTGAACAAAACGGAGGCCGCGTTATGAGCGTGCGCAAGAAGTTCCGGGCGATTATGGCGGGCAAGCGGCTGGTGCTGATGCCCGGCGCTTATGACGCGCTGTCGGCGCGCATCATGGAAGCCGAAGGTTTCGAGGCGCTGTGCGCCGGCGGCTATGCCGCCATCGGCTCGATGCTAGCGCAGCCCGACACCGGCCAATCCAACATGCGCGATTATGCCGATCACTACGGGCGCATCGCGGCTGCGGTCGAAATACCGGTCTATGTCGACGCCGATACCGGCTTCGGCGGCGTCAATAATGTGCGACAGCTGGTGCGCGCCTTCGAGGCCGCTGGCGTCGCCGGCATCTTCATCAGCGACCAGGTGTTCCCCAACCGTTGCGGTTATCTGCCGGGCAAGCAGGTGGTCCCGGTCGAGCAAATGCTGGCCAAGCTCAAGGCCGCGCTCGATGCCCGCCGCGATGCGGACTTCTTCATCGCCGGCCGCACCGATGCCGCCGGCGTCGACGGCCTCAATGCCGCAATCGAGCGCTGTCAATTGTTCATGGACGCCGGCGCCGACATGGCCAAACCCATGGGCGTCGACAGCATCGACGACATCAAGCGCGCCATACGCGAAATCGGCGGCCCGCATATGGCGACGCTGTCGCAAGCGGCGGGATTGAAGGAGCGCAGCCTGGCGGATCTCGAAGCCGCCGGCGTGGTGGCGGCGACGTTCCCGTCACTGGCCTTGTTCGCCGCAGCGCAAGCCGTGCGCAACGTGTTGCGCATTCTCAAGCGGGAGAACTCGCTCACTCCCACCTTCGAGCATCTCCTGCCGCTCGACGATTATTACGGACTGGTCGGGCTCAAGAAGCAGCTGGCACGCGAGGAAAGCTACGACCGGGCCGCGGCCGCCCTCGTCCACAAGCGGGCTGCGGAATAGCCGCCGGACGAGCGTTCAAACGGCTCAACTAGGGCCCTAAAAAGAAAGGGGCCGGCACGAAGCCGGCCCTTCCCCCATACATGCCGTTAGGCATTACCCCTTGGTAACCACCGGCGGCGGGGCCTTACCCTTACCGGTCTGAGCGCAGCCGGCGATGCTCAGGAGAGCTAACACCGCGGCCGTTGCAATAGCGATCTTCTTCATAGGGAACTCCCCCTTGTCATGACAGAGTTAACCATACAGAGGGGCCCCCCGGTCCTCTAGTGCTGAAAAGACACAGTCATCATCAGATTGCATCGCGTTTCCGGTTCCAATTGCCGTGCTTCCTGCTCATGTCGGAAAGCGCGCCCGAACTGGCCCTTTGGCCTAGAAAATCCCAGTTGGAAGAATGAAAAACCTGGGCCAACGGGCGAATTATCCACATCCCCAGGCCGGGCGCCGCAGCGTTGCAAATATGGCGCACTGGCAAAAATCTACAAAAGCTGCCGAACATTTGCCATCGGGCGAAGGCCAATTATTGCTACCATTATGGGACTGGACGCGGCGGACCGACGCTAAATCGCCTAAGTGCATGCGATTGCAGACGTTCACTTCGCAAGCCGGTTACCTCGATGGCTGGTCAGGGTCAATTTGGCCGGGCTCACGGAGGGTATTATGCGGCATAGACTGAGTGACCTTATTCGCCCTGCTTGGCTCGGGGTCGCGTGCGTTTTAACCGCGGTCGTAAGTCTCGGCCTTACGGCCGCCAATGCGCAAAATTCGAAGACCATCCTGCGCACCGGCAATCCGACGACTTCGGTCGTGACCACCGGCTCCGGCGACTATTACATCGAGTTTCGCGCGCGCTACGCTTGGGACTATGGCCATACCTATCTGGTGCACGGTCGTGTCGGCGTGCCTCCCACCAAGGCCGACGTCGCGGGCCTCTCCCCGGTCGGCGACGATGCGACGGCTTGGGTGGTCGGACACTACGTTCCGGTGCCTGCGGAAACCGGATGGACCGACGGCGACCTCGAAAACAAATACGTCACCGCGCGCTATCGCGTGCTGATGAATAAGGACGAATACGACCGCGTCCTCGGTTACATCAAGGGATTGCAAGATCGCTCGCATGTGTGGAGCGCGGAACTGTATAACTGCAACGCGTTCGTCGGCGACGTAGCGCAGTTCATGGGACTTAAGGTGCCGGCTTCGTCGCTGATCTATCCCAAGGTGTTCGTGACGCATCTGCGCCTGTTGAATACCGGCCATCCGGACGCGGCGGAGACGCTGGTGAGCGACAACGTCAAGGAAATGAGCAGCCCGACGCGCGACGGCAGGGCAATGATCAACAATCATGTCTATACGATCGGACCCAATGGCGAGCCCGAGTCGAGGGTGGCGCGTGCCGCGCCCACATCGGCCCCGCACGTCACGATCGGCCAAGTCCGGGTATCGAGCAAAACCGGAAACTAGGCCGCCTTCAGCCTCCTTTAGCGACGGATATAACGTGCAAATAGCGAGATTCAGCGTGATAGCCGCGTTGGCGGTGGGCCTTGGGCTTTCCGGCTGCGCGACGACCAGCCCTCAAGGAACGGCTGCGGCAAGCGGTGGCGACAACGTCGCCGATGCGAACGCCTCTGCCAACGTTGCGATGCGGGATCTGACCCCGCCGGAGAAGAAAGCCATTATGGCGTCGGTTGCCGACTCGTTGCGCAATCCCGCTTCCGCGAAATACCGTTGGGCAAAGTTTCCGTCGATCGTGAACGACCAGTCCGTCAATTATTGCGGCGTGGTCGACGCCCAAAGCCCCTACCCGGCCTACAACGGCGAGCAGTTCTATATCGTCGAAGCGCAGATGGCGGGCAACCGAGTGAAATCCGCCGTCATGGGTCTCATCGCCGGCGGCAAAGACAGATCCATCGTGGCGACGATGTGTGCCAAATACGGTCTCGATCCCAACAAGTCGAGCTGAGTAAGGGCCGCGCGGCAAGCGCGCCGGCGAGCTACGCCTGCGGCGTCCATTCCTCGGCGCTGGCACCGGCAAGCGAGCGCACCCGGTCTTCATCTTTGGCGAACTCGGCGGCGGGCCCGGAATAAACCACGTGACCGTCGTCGAGCACATAGGCCCGGTCGGCGACCTCGACGGCGGCGCGCACGTTCTGTTCGACCAGCAGCACCGAAATACCTTGTTCGCGCGCCGAGGTGACGACCTTGAACACGTCCTGCACGATCATCGGCGCAAGGCCTTGGCTGGGCTCGTCGAGCAGCAGCAGCTTCGGGTTCAACAGCAGCGCCCGCGCGATCGCCAGCATTTCCTGCTCGCCGCCGGACAGCTGCCGGCCTTTGTTGTTCTTGCGTTCGGCGAGCCGCGGAAACAGCTCGTAAATGCGCGCGATCGTCCATGGCCCCGGCCGCTCGATCGGCACCTTGAGATTTTCCTCGACCGTCAAATTGGGAAAGATGCGGCGTCCTTCCGGCACGTAGCCGACGCCGAGATTTGCGACCCGGTAAGGCGGCCAATCCGTGGTGGCGTGACCGAAAATGCGCACCGCGCCGTCGCGCGCATGGGTGAGACCGACCAGGCTGCGCAGAGTTGTGGTTTTGCCGGCGCCATTGCGGCCCAGTAGCGCGACGATCTCGCCCTCCCGCACTTCCAGCCCGACGCCGTGCAGAATGTGACTCTTGCCGTAATAGGTGTGGAGGCCTTCGGCCTCGAGGATGACGGCGCTCACGCTGCTACCTTCCCCAAATACGCCCCCTGCACCGCCTCGTTGGCGGCGATCTCCTGCGGCGTGCCCTCAGCGAGAAATTTGCCCTGGTCGAGCACCATGATGCGGTCGGCGAGGTGAAAGACGACGCGCATGTCGTGCTCGATCAACACGATCGTCAGCTTCTGCTCGCGATGCAGTTTGCGGATCAATTGAGTGATGTCGTAGGTTTCCTGGTCGCCCATGCCGGCGGTCGGTTCATCGAGCAGCAGAAGCCGCGGCTTGAGCGCCAGCGCCATCATGATCTCGGTGGCGCGCTGGTCGCCATGGGCGAGCTCGCCGACCAGCCGGTCGGCCTTTTCGGTCAAGCCGCTCATTTCCAGCAAATCGACGACGCGCGCCTTGACCTCGCCATCGGCATCCTGCGACTGCCACAGCCGCAAACGATAACCGCTGGCGACCTCGACCGCGATGCGCAGATTTTCCCGGATGGTGAGCTCCGGAAACACCTCGGTGATCTGGAAGGTCCGCGCCATGCCGCGCCACACCCGTCGCGCTGGCAAGAGATGCGTCACGTCGTCGCCGTCGAAAATAATGCGGCCGCTGCTCGGCGTGAGGAACCCGCTGATCAGGTTGAAGAACGTGGTCTTGCCGGCGCCGTTGGGGCCGATCACGGCGCGCAGTTCTCCCGGCTCGACCATCATCGATACATCGTTGACGGCGACCAGACTGCCGAAATGCTTCGAGACTTTTTCAACACGCAACAGGGTCACGATGCCACCTTTCGCCGAATGATGCCGAGCACGCCGCGCGGGAAGAATAGCACGATCAGCACGAAGAACAGGCCGATGAAGGACATCCAGTTCTCGGTATGGCTGGAAATGTAGTCCTGCAGCACCAGGAAGATCGCCGCGCCGATCAACGGTCCCCAGAACGAACGCATGCCACCCAGCACCGCCATGATGACGAAGTTGCCGGACTGATCCCAGCGGATGGCGCGCGGATCGACGAAGTTATTCATCAGCGCGAACAGCGTGCCGGCGATACTGACGAAAAAGCAGGAAATCACCCAGGACATCCAGATGTGGCGGTCGACCGGAATGCCGAGAAAGCGGGCCCGCCGCTCGTTCTCGCGGATCGCCAAAAGCGTGCGGCCGAACGGCGAACGCAGCAGAAACGCCATCGCCGCCGCACATGCGGCAAATACGGCCACCACGAAGTAATAGAAGGCCTGCGGATCGTTGAGGATGTCGATCTTGGTGAAGCCGAGATCGAGCGGCAAGCGGGTCCAGGCGCTGACCCCATCATCGCCCCCGGTCGCCGAGCGCCACTGGAACGCGATGTAATAGAACACCTGGCCGAAGGCGATGCTGCACATCGCGAAATAGACGCCGCGCAGCCGCACGATCAGCGGTCCTATGATCGCCGCCGCCACGGTGCCGACGAGGGTTCCGACCAGCATGCCGAGCGGTGTCGAAGGATACAGATACTTGATCGTCATCGCGGTGCCGTAGGCGCCGAGACCGAAATAAGCGGCGTGGCCGAACGACAGCACGCCGGTGTAGCCGAGCAGGAAATTCAGCGCCATTGCCGCGAGCGCAAAGACCACGACGTGGCTGCCGAGTTCGATATAGCTGCCGACCGCCGTCATCCAGAACGGCGCGGTCAAAAGCAGAGTCCAGATCAGAACATCCCCGGCGCGCTTGTCGAATTTCGGCATCAGAAGCGTCCCTCTTCGCCGAACAATCCGCGCGGCCGCACGATCAAGACTGCCGCCATCATGACATACATCACCGCCTCGCTCGCCGAGGGGAAGTAAACGCTGGTGACGCCGGAGGCGACGCCGATCAGCAAGCCGCCGACCAGCGTGCCGGGCAGGCTGCCCAGGCCGCCGACGATGATGGCGATAAAGCTCGGCATAATGAGATTGTCGCCGACCGTCGGCTGCAGTCCCAGCATACCGACCGCGAGCACGCCCGCGAGGCCGGCAAGATAAATGCCGAGGCCGAAATTGAGATTGCGCAGCACGCGCACATTGACGCCGAGCACCGACACGGTTTCAAGATCGAGCGTCCCGGCACGGATCCGCAGACCCAAGCGCGTATAATTGAGGATCAGAAACAGACCGATGACAGCGGCCGCCACCAGCGTGACCATGAACAGGCGGTAGCCGGTGAGGAAGAAGTACTCGTTGCTCAGGGGCGCCGCGAGCCAGCTCGGAATCTGATACGGCAGACTTTGCGCACCCCAGATGAAGCGCGTGCCATCCTCGATCATGAAGGCGAGGCCGAAAGTTAAGAGCAGGCTGTAGAGCGGGTCGCGACCGTAAAGCCGGCGCACCAATACACGCTCCACCAGGATGCCGATAAAGGCGACAACGAAGGGTGACGCGACCAGCGCGCCCCAAAAGCCGAGATACGGCAAAAGCGTATAGGCGACGTAGCCGCCGATCGCCAAGAATCCGCCGTGTGCGAAATTGATCACGCCGGACAGATTGAGAATAAGCGACAGACCGAGCGCCATCAGGGCGTAGAACGCGCCGATGATCAGTCCATTGAAGACGTTGAACAGTAACAGCTGCGTCATGCGACGATTACGAATCCCCCACCGCGACACCCGGCAAGAGTCGGCCCGCCCCACGCGATCGGGCGGGCCTGACCAATCCCAGTTATAGACGGGCGCGCAAGCTTCCCTCCGTACTAAAACAAATCGGGGACTGCAACGCTGCGGTCCCCGGTCGAAAAGCTCGTTATGACGGCCAGACTATTTTGCAGCCAGTCTGGTCGACCGGCAGCGCGGCTTCGTCGCCTTTGACCAGTTGCGTTACCGCGAACAGATCTTCCGGATCGCCGCCCTTCGGCGCGGGCTGCGAATGGCCGACAAACAGTGTCGGCATCAGCTGATTATCGCCCTTGCGGTAGTACGGATTGTTCGGCATCAGCGCCACTTCCGGCGGCAGCACGAGACCCTGCATCGCCTGCGCCATCTTGACCGCCTCGAGCGACTTCGCCTTCTCGGCGGCGAGCTTGCAGGTGTGGACCGCTGCGTAACCGAACCAAGTGCGCGCCGTTGGCACATTGCCGCCGCTGCGCTTGCGGACGTCGGCGACGAACTCTTCCACATGCGGCACGCCCGGCTGCTTCCAGTACCATTCGAACACCCAGTCGCCGAACAGCGCCTCCGGCGGCAAGCCCTTATTCACTTCGAGCTCCTGTTGCGCGCCGGCGATGTGGGTTTTCTTGTCGAGGCCGAACTGCACCGATTGCTTGAGGCAATTGATCATATCGTCGCCCGCGAGCAACAAGATGATCGCGTCGGGATTGGTCGATTGCGCCTTTATCAGATTGGCTGAGAAATCGCTGGTGCCGAGCGGGGTGAAGTCGGCGCCGAGTTCGGTACCGTTCGCGGTTTTCAGGCTCGCCTCGAAGCCCTGTTGCAGCGCGTGGCCGAACGCGTAATCGGTGGTGATGAAGTACCACTTCTTGCCGTACTTATCCAACAGCAGCTTCGATACCGAATTTGTTTCCATGCGCGTCGTGTTGCAGACGCGAAAGACGTTCCAATGGCATTGCGTGCCGGTGACCGAATCGGTGTGGCCGCCCGGCACGATGTGGAACACGCCTTTCTGAAAACTGGTGTTGGCCATCGCCTGGGCCAGCGCCGAATTGATGTTGCCGAGCAGGAAGTCGACCTTGTCGCGGTCGATCAGCTTGAGCGCCTTCTGCACCGCGGTGGAGGTATCGCCGCTGGTCGAATCCTCAACCACCATCTCGACCTTGCGGCCGAGAATGCCGTTCTGGGCGTTGATCTGGTCGACGGCGAGCTGCGCGCCGATCAGTTCGTTCTTGCCGAGCGCCGCGAAGGTACCGGTCAGCGGATTGTCGAGGCCGATCTTGACCGGCTCGTCGGCAAGCGATTTCACCACGAACGGGCTCGCCACTTGCATTGCGCCGAGCGCAAGGCCGGCTTTGAGTATCGTCCGCCGCTTAACGGGGACGCCGACGAGGTCCTTGGACATTACTTCCCTCCCTAAGGCTGTTTTTGGATCGCGCGTGAATTCCAGCCATTTAGGTCCAAACGGCCGGCTTGTTCAATC
>JBAQAB010000116.1:0-21095 GCA_049285535.1 Xanthobacteraceae bacterium | reverse complement strand
GATGCAGTTTGCCAAGGGCAACAACGGCTCCTTCGAATATGTCTCGGATTTTTATGTCCATGAGTTCTGGCGCTTTGTCTACCTGCAGCAGAAAATCGCCGAATACGCCCCAAGCTTCATCGAATTTCCGCCGATGCAGAAGGGGGCGAGCTTCAATCTCGACGCTCTCAAGGCCGAGATCGAGGAGCGCATAAGGGCTATGAAAGGCAAGATGGAGTAGCCGCGACGGATCCTTGGTCGAACCGCTCGCCCGGGAGGACAGCCCGGGCGAGCATCAAATTGGAGTGAGCATCGTGCGCATTCTGCAATCAATAACATGGAGTACCACGGTGCTTTGCTCGTCGCTGTCTATGGCCTATGCCGCCTCCTGTTCGGGCGACATCGACCGCATGCAGGCGCAAATCGATGGCCAGGATCGAGGCGATTGCCGCGGCCGGGCCATTTGCGCCACCGAGCGTCACTGCAGGCTTGGGCGCGCAGCCGACACCGCTCGGCCTCGTGACAGTTGAAGAAAGAATGGGCGAGGTACCACGCAATAAGGTCGATGCGATCCGCGACGCCATGGCGCGGGCGCGCGCCGCCAATATCGCAACCGACTACAGGGCCTGCGAGAAGGCACTCGCCGAGGTCCGTCACATCATGGCGCAGAGCAAATAGCGAGGAGGGAGCGTCACGCACCCGCAAAGCAAGTCCGACTATTTTGCACGCGGATTGCGCGTTGGCGGCGACAGCCGCACAGCAGCTTTCGTCAACAGGGATTATCGTCGTGACCACGACTAGCCCCCAATCCCCATGCCATCCGGATCGAGCGTAAACAGCTCCTGGGGGTGCGATACGCCGCGCAGCGCATAGCGGCCGACCGAGACCAGGCGCCGCCTGATGTCGCCCACATCCGCAAACGCGGCCGATATCAGAACCGGCTGATCGACCGAGCGGCACATCGCAGCGATTCGGCTTGCCTCGTTCACGGCCGGACCGATGACGGTAAAATCCAGCCGTTCGCGGCTGCCGACATTGCCGTAGAACACTTTGCCGACATGCAAGCCGAGATACATGTCGGTGACCGGCTTGCCCTCGCCCGCACGCCGCTGTTTCAATGCGGCGACGCCTCGGCGCGCGGCGATCGCGCCGGACAGCGCCGCGCTGCAGGCCGCCATGCGGTCTGCGGCGGTGAAGATCGCCAGCGTGCCGTCCCCGATCAGCTTGAGCACGTCACCGCCATGCTCATGGATCGCCGAGACGATGACGTCGGCATATTCATTGAGCAATGGAATGACCTGTTCCGGCACCGTGTCGGTGATCCGCGTGAAGCCGCGCAAATCGCTGAACCAAACGACGGCGTCGATTTTTTCCGCCATGCCGCGCATGATCCGTCCGCCGAGCACGCGCTGGCCGGCGTCGCGGCCGAGATAGGTTTCCATCAGCGTTGCGGTCATGCGCGCAAGCGATACCGATTTGATGGCGAGCGCGAGATAGGGCGCGATGCGCTCAAGCGCCGCGATCTGACCGTCAGTAATGCCGTCGGGCGCCCGCGTCGCCCATGACGAATACACGGCATCCATCTCGCCGATGATGCCTTCGGCGGCAAAGCGGGTGATGATGGCGACATAGTCGGTCATCCCCGCGGCGAGCCAGTCCGGCAGGAACGAGAACTCGGCCTCAGTCACGGCGTTCAGGCGGCGGCGCAACAGCGTGTCGCCGGTTTGCAGCATCCGGTAGAACGGGCTGTGCCGCCAACGCTCGGCGGATTCGACGTCCCTTGGATCCGCGCCGGACGCGGCGAGCGCATCGGGGCTGGTGCGGCCATATTCCAGCATGGCGGCTTCGGTGGGCCCATGGCCCCAGCGGAACAGCCGGCCTTCGTGGACGGGATGCAGCGTGTCGATGAAGACCTGGGCGCGGCCCAGCGGCAGTCCGGCCGCGACACACCGGTCGCACAGGCCCGTAACGATGTCGGATTCGGCCATGCCGGCGAGCCCCGCCTGGGTCAGCCATGCCGACAATGCGGTGAAGGCGGCGTCGTTCATGGCGCGATTATACCGGTCTTCGTGGCCCGGCTAACGAGCGCATCGATTAAGGTGGCAATAGCCTCGATGTTGGGGGCGACAATTGCCGATCGTAAAGCTCGATGGTTTCGGGCTCGGACTTTGGCTTACCTTCCGCGCTTGCAAAAAGCAGCTCTCGACTTCGGTGCGAAAACGAACCTCGGGAATAGGTCTTTATACGTATGTGTTTAACAGGCGTGACTTTTTTATCACGCTCGGCCGAAAAGCATCGAAACCGCGGTTGCCGTAGGCACGAAGTAAACACTCTGAGCGTTAGCTTCCGCACGTCGACAAAATCGGACCGAAAATGTCGCGTTGGAGTAGGTTGAAATGAAGATCAAGACTATTTTGCTTTCGGGTGTTGGCGTCGCGGCCATTGCCGCATCCTTGGCCGCATCGGCAGCGGCGGCGGACCTTTCGCCGAGACCGATATATAAAGCCCCGCCGATGGCGGCAGCGCCGCAGTTCAGCTGGACCGGCTGCTATGTCGGCGGCAACGCCGGCTACGGCATGGCGTCGCGCAAGTGGAACGCCGTCGCCACGACGCCCACGACCGCCTTCGTCACCCAGCATACCAGCGGCGGCGGATTTGTCGGCGGCGGACAACTGGGATGCGATTACCAGTCCGGGAACTGGGTGGTCGGCATCGAGGGAATGGTGGATGGCAGCACCATCAATTACAACACTTCGATCGGCAACGTGCTTCCCGGCGCTTCTTTGACCGACAAGGTCACGTCGTTTGAAACCCTCACCGGCCGGCTTGGCTGGGCGGCGGATCGCAGCTTGTTTTACGTCAAGGGCGGCGCCGCCTGGGACCAGACCAGCGGCGCGATCAACGGGCCGCCGGGCTTTAGCAGTGAATCGCACTCGGCAACCAATGGCGGCTGGGTCGCCGGCGGCGGCTGGGAATATGCCTTCACGCCGCAATGGTCCGGAAAAATTGAATACGATTACATGGGCTTCGGCAATCGGACCATCAATTATCCGCTGACGACCGCGGGCACCGTCAACTTCACCCACCAAAACCTGCAGACCATCATGGCGGGCCTGAATTACCGGTTCTATTCGGGCGGACAATAGCGACCTCAATTCGCTCCAGCATAAAGCCCCGGCCTTAACGCCGGGGTTTTTTGTTATTATCGCGGGCGATTGAAGTGGTGTGAAAACCTGCCGAACAACCCATGCCAGACACCAGGCCAGACAAAACGCCAGACACAAGAACGGATCTGCTGCAGCTGTTTGCGCAAGCGGCCGCTCTCCATGGCCAGGGCCGGCTGGGCGAGGCCGAGACGCTTTATGCCGAGGTTCTAAGACGCGACGATCGTCACTTCGATTCCGCTTATCGTTTGGGGATCCTTCGGCTGCAGCAAAATCGCTTTGCCGATGCGGAAGTGCTGTTTCGCCGCGCGGTCAAGACCGACAAGAGGTCGGCGGACGCGCAGCATCATCTCGCCATTGCACTGACCGGTCTGGGACGCCTCGACGACTCTATCGCGCATTATCGCAAGGCCTTGGAACTGAAGCCGCGCGACGCCGGAGCCCATAACAATATCGGCTACGCGCTGCAGAAGCTCGGCCGGCATGACGAAGCGGCCGGACATTTCCAAAAGGCCGTCTCGATCAACCCGGACTATCCCGACGCGCATAACAATCTCGGCAACGCCTTGCAGGCGCTGGACCGCACCGACGACGCTATCCAACATTATCGGCAAGCTTTGGCGTCGCGGCCGAACTATGCCGAAGCGTTCTGCAATCTGGCCAGCGCGCTCGCCGTGCAAAACCGTCATGAAGAGGCGATTGAGAATTGCGCGAAGGCGCTGGCGCTCGCGCCGGCAAATGCCGAAGCACATATGAACCTCGCCAATTCGCTCGGCGCCATGGAGCGCCCTCAAGACGCGCTGGCGCACTATCAGAAGGCCGCCGAAATCGATCCTGCCAACGCCGAAGTTTACGCGCGCACCGCCTTCATGCTTTTTCATCTGGGGCGCATCGGCGAAGCGATCGCCCAATGCGAAAAGGCGCTGACAATCGATCCCGATCATGTCGACGCTCTGCGGAATTTGGGCGTCGCGCTGCGCGCATTGGGCCGAGTCGACGAGGCGATCGGCCAGTTCGAAAAAGCGATTGCCGCCGCGCCCCGCGATGCCGCCGCTCTTTATTACGTTCTTGCAACCTCCAAGCGGATGTCCGCGGGCGATCCGCACTTTTCGGCTATGCAGCACTTGGCCGGCAAGATGAAATCCTACAGCGCCGAAAACCAGATCGGGCTGCACTTCGCCTTGGGCAAAACCTTTGCCGATGTCGGCGAGCACCACCAGTCGTTCCAGCATTTGCATAAGGGCAACGCCCTCAAGCGGCAGGAATTCGTCGACCATGACGAGGCCCAGCTTTTGCTGCGGTTCGCGCGGATCGAGGCGGCATTCTCCGCCAAATTGCTCGACGACAAGGAATCTCTTGGCAATCCGTCATCGGTGCCGGTCTTTATCATCGGCATGCCGCGGTCGGGCACGTCACTCGTCGAACAAATTCTGGCGAGCCATCCCGGCGTGTTCGGCGCCGGCGAGCGCTATGAGCTTGGCGATCTGGCGCAAGCTATCGCGGGACCCGAGGGCACCGAATATCCCGAAGCGGTCACCGGCATTTCGGGCGAAGCCCTTCACGCCTTGGGCGCACGCTACCTGGATGCGATCCAGCCGCTGGCGCCAGCGGCCAAGCGGATCACCGACAAAATGCCGGGCAACTTCTTTCATGCCGGCCTGATCCATCTCGCGCTGCCGAACGCGCGCATCATTCACACCTGCCGCGATCCGCGCGATACGGCGATGTCGTGTTTCTCAACTTTGTTCGCCATGGGTCACCCGCACACCTACGATCTCGCCGAGCTGGGCCGCTATATCCGCGCTTATGAAAATTTGATGGCGCATTGGCGGCGCGCGCTGCCGAAAGGCGCGATGCTCGAAGTTCAGTACGAGACGCTCGTTGGAAATCTCGAAACGGAAGCCAAACGCATCGTCGACTATTGCGGCCTTGAATGGAACGACGCGTGTCTGTCGTTCCACGAGACGAAGCGGCCGGTCCGCACGGCCAGCGTCATCCAGGTCCGTCAGCCGATTTACGGCAGCTCGGTCGGCCGCTGGCGGCCCTATGAGAAAGAGCTGGAGCCATTCCTGCGGGCCCTATCGGAAAGCTAACAGTTGGACCTGCGCATGAAAGCGAGGCGGTTTCCAGCTCCCGGACGGCTCAGCGCTTATCGGGAAACAGCGGTGTTTCCATCAGTCCCACGGTCTGCGGCGGTTGGAATGAGCCCGCGTGATGCCGTCCCAACGCCCGCAATCGCTCGCTCGGACTGATCGGCCCGTCGTGAGACGAAGGCTGTGCCGTTTCGGCCACATAGCGGTCGATATCTTGGCACGCGTTTTCAACCGCCGTCGTATTTTCTGCGCTCTGAGTCATGGCGCTGATCCCTTCAAGATCGAACGCTTGATGAGATCAGTATGCCACGATGTACAGTGACAGCGGGAACGATTTTCTGATCTGTGGATAGATGATCGTCCGGCGTGCACCGTCGCTTGTATCATCGGCTTGGGGATGCCTGCAGGGATATCGGCAAGGGGCCAGGTCAGAAGATCTTGCTCATGCCAATATGCCGATCGCCAATGCCAAACGAAATATGTCCTGCGCACGTGCCGAGCTCAATGTGGCTATGTCGCAGAAGGATTTGATTGCATTCAATCCGAGTGGGCACAAGCTGAAATGGCCGCCGCCTCTTGTCCGAACTTCGATTTTGCAGTTTGCTCATTCGGTCGCAAGGCCGGGAGGATGCTATGAGAACCAAGCTTATTGCTATCGCAATCGGCTCACTGATTGCGGCGATCCTTGTGGTGGCGCAGAACGATGGATCGCTGGCGGCTAATGTCAATAAACCGTGCCCCAAATTGGGGTATTGCCCCGCAGGTTCGTGCGCAAAAGACGGCACGACCCGAGCGTGCAATACAAAAAACTGTTCGCCACACAACTGCCGCTGACGAACCAAGTTCGGTAGGAGAGGTTCGCCGCGCGCTTACGAACCAAACGTCACCTAGCTTTTTATCATTCCCGCAGCGTGCGCGACCTCCGTCCAGCGGGCGATTTCGCTTTTCATGAAGGCGGCAAACTTGTCGGGGCCGGCCTCGAGCGGATCGTCGCCCTGCGGCCGCAACGCCTTTATCGCGGCCGGTGTTTGCATCGCCGCACGGCTGCCGGCGGCGAGCTTGTCGACGATTGCGCGTGGCGTGCCGACCGGCGCCAAGAGGCCAAACCACAGGCTGGTGTCGACGTCCGGCAGTCCGGCTTCCGCCATAGTGGGCACGTCCGGCAGCGCGCCGGCGCGTTTGCTTGTCGTCGTCGCCAGCGCCAAAAGCTTGCCGGCGGCGATCTGACCGACGACCGTCGAGGCCGGCGAGAAGGTCATCAGCGTGCGCCCGGCGACGACGTCTTCAACCGCCTGCGGACTGCCTTGATAGGGAATTTGCGTCAGCTTGATGCCGGCCTTCTGGGCGAACAGTTCGCTGGCAAAATGCGGCATGCTGCCGATGACGTTGGAATCGAGCGCCTTGTCGGGCTTGGCCTTGCAAAACGCGATGAGCTCCTTGACGCTATGGATATTGCTCACCGGATTGACGACCAGGATGATCGCCGCGTCCTCGAGGAGCGCGACCGGCTCGAAATCCCGGATCAGATCGAGCGCCGCGTTGGGGTTGATGATCTGATTGGTGATGATGGACAGCGTCGCGAGGAACAGCGTGTAGCCGTCCTTGGCCGAATGCGCGACATATTCGGCGGCGATGCTAGAGCCGGCGCCCGGCTTATTATCGACCACGATTTGTTGACCGAGGATCGGGCCTGCCGCTTGGCTCAGCACCCGGGCGACAACGTCGGCGGCAGCTCCGGGGGTGAAGCCGATGATGAGGTGGATCGGCCGCGATGGATAAGCGTCATCCGCGGCGGCGATGCGAGTAAGACATGGCAGCGCGGCAGTAGCCGCCGCCAGATGCAAAAATTGCGACGCCGAAGTATCACGATGTGCCCCCCAAGCTTAGGCGACTTTCCGCACAACGAAACGCTCTCGCGGCCAGTTCGATTTCTTTTTCAGATTGCCCGGCCGCCGCGGGCACCATCGCCACTTTGATGTCGGAACACCGGCGCGTCCCGCGGGCGGCTCTTGCTGTAAAGCTACACTGGTTGCCGATCCCTGTGGAAGAGGACGCGATGTCTCATGGCGCCAGCGGACAACGCCACAACGGTCGGGCCAAGACCCCTGTCGGTCTTTATCTGACCTACGCCGGCTTCGCCGCGCATCCGCAACGCAAGATTAGAAAGTTGGCGGCTTATCCGCGATTACCGCGCCGGACCCGGCGCCTAACCAATGGTTTGATGCCGCGACGCTGTAGCGATATGGGGCGCGGATTTGTATGGTGCTCAGGAGCGAGCTTTTTCAGGTAACCCGTTCGGAGAACACGACATGTGGGCAAACCGGAGGTTTCTCGATCTCGTCGGAATCGATTTGCCAATCATTCTCGCTCCAATGGCGGAGCCCGTCAGGGCGGATCTGGCCGTGGCAGTCGCTGAAGCCGGAGGTTTGGGTTCTCTCCCTGGCGCCGCCCTTAGCGCGGACCAGATTCGGACAGAGTTCGGATTAATTCGTCAGCGCACCAACCGGCCGCTCAACCTGAATTTCTTCTGCCACCGGGCGCCGACGCATGATGCCGTCAAGGAAGCGGCTTGGCGGCTTCGCCTTAAACCCTATTACGCAGAATTGGGGCTGGATTTCGCGGCGAATTCAGCGGCGCCGCGTGCACCCTTCGATCGTCGTTTGTGCGATCTCGTGGTCGAACTCAGGCCTGAAGTGGTCAGCTTTCATTTCGGTCTGCCCGAGCCCAAATTGCTGGATCGGGTAAAATCCACCGGTGCGAAAATCCTCTCATCGGCGACCACCGTCGAAGAGGCGCGGTGGCTTGAGGCTCGCGGCTGCGACGCCGTCATTGCACAAGGCTTTGAAGCCGGCGGGCACCCGAGCACCTTCCTGCCTGATCGTTTGGCTGCACCGATAGGCACGCTCGCACTGGTGCCGCAAGTTGTTGATGCCGTGCGTATCCCGGTTATCGCAGCCGGCGGAATTACTGATCCGCGCGGTATTGCGGCGGCCTTCATGTTAGGCGCCGCGGCGGTTCAGATCGGTACTGCCTATCTGTTCTGTCCCGAAGCGCGCGTCAGTCCGATGCACCGCGCCGCGCTCTCGAGCCCGCGTGCGGCAAGAACTGCATTGACGAATATTTTCACCGGCCGGCCCGCTCGCGCGATCGTCAACCGCCTGATCGAGGATCTCGGACCGATGGTGGACGAAGCGCCCGAATTCCCCTTAGCCATTGCAGACAGCGTGCCCTTGCGCGCGATGTCGGAGGTTCGCGGGTCTGATGATTTCGTCCCGCTCTGGGCGGGGCAAGCGGCGGCATTGGGCCGTGCCTTACCCGCTGCTGAGCTGACGCAGTGGCTTGCCCGCGAGGCCCTCCGACATTTGCCGGCGATCGCCGAGGTTCGTGGAAATTCACCCGCGAACCATCAGACGATTACCAATTAGAGCCGTCGCAGCGCAGCCGCTTCGGTCTATCGCGATGAGCGTGCGAATTCACGCCTGCCCCGGCGCCCATCCATAAAGCCGCGCCGCCGTGCCGCCCATCAATTTGGCCTTGTCGCTGTCGGAAATGCGGTCGGTGGCACGGAAGGCATCGACGCCCTGCGCGTAAGTGAGAAATTTCACCGCGCGCGTCCAGTCGGTGCCCCATAGGCAACGTTCGATGCCGAACGCGTCGATCATGCGGCAGACCGGATCCCAGATGTCGTTATAGGGGAACGGCTCGAGCGACAGCGTGCAGGCGCCGGTGATCTTCATCGCGGCGTGCGGCAGCTTCGCCAGCGTGAGCACCTGCGGCAGTTCGGCCCACGGCGCCGCCAGCTTCGGCGGCACGTGCGGCTGCACCAGCCCGAGATGATCGACGATGATCTGCGTATCGGGATTGCGGCGGATCAATTCGATGCCCTGGTCGAGCCGCCCGGCAATGTGCAGGTTGACCGGCAGCGACAGGCGCGCGGCTTCCTTGAGCACGCGATTGAGACCCGGATCGGCGGCGTCCGTAGCAAGGCCGCTGCGCACCAAGAGCATGCGCACGCCGACCGCGCCCGGCGTGCGCTTCCACTCCGCGATCGTTTCCGCGACCGCCGGGTCGGCGGGATCGACCGGCCGCACCAGCGCGAACCGGTCCGGATAACGATTACGCACCGCGATCGCATAGCTTGGGTCGTAGCGATACATCGTGAAAGCCGACACCAGGATCGCGCCGTCGACTTTGGCTGCGTCCAGCGCCGCGACGGTCTGCTCGCCGGTGGCCTCGGGCGGCCCGGTCAACACCGCATGCCACGGCCGGCCGGGATGATTGCGCTCATAGGCGTGGAGCTGTGCGTCGATGATCGGCATGTTTGTTTGGCTCCCGACGCGATGGCATAATCCGGCGTTACTTGCTGAAACGAAGTCGGCCGGGCTGGATTACAGCAAACCGGTCGTTGAGCTTTTCGCCATGTTCGGTGACAATGTCGACCACGAGTTTCGGCAAATTGGTGCGAGCAGTTGTGGGAAAGCGCAACAGAATCACGCCCGCCGTCGGCTTTCCGGCTGCATAGACCAGTTGCCCGAAATCCGCGTCATCGGTGAGGAAAATTCTCCGCTCGCGGCTGGCTCTTTCGATTACGGCGCTATCGTCGGCTCCGGGCATCGCTTCAATCACTGCCATTACGTCATGGCCGGCGACTCGCAGCGCCCGCACGACGCGGAAGTCGCAGCTCTCATCGGCCAGAAGGCGCATTCACTCGTGCGGCTCGAAGAGCACGGTCTCGTCGTGAGCGAGCGTGTCGGCCGCAAAGGTGATCGCGGCCTGAAGGTCGATTTGGGTGAGATTAGGATAGGCTTCGAGCAATTCCCGGTGGGTGGCACCTTCGCCAAGCTTGCGTAGGATAAGTTCCACCGTAACACGGGTGCCACGGATGACCGGCTTGCCCAACATCACTTTCGGATTGATTTCAATGCGATCTTGCATGGACACGTTCTGGCTCCGGCGCGGTTACGCAGCCCCTAAATAGCGGATCGGCCGCCCCGGCGCTATCGCCTGCGCGGCGGCGATGATGGCGTTGGCGTCGATGCCGTAGTGTCGGTAGAGCTCGGCGATCGAGCCGGTCTGGCCGAAATGCTCGACGCCGAGCGGGCGCACGCGGTGGCCGTTGACGGCGCCGAGCCAGCCGAGCGTCGCCGGATGCGCATCGACGACGCTGACGATGCCGCAATGGCGCGGCAGGCCGGCGAACAGCCGCTCGATATGCGAGCGGGCATGGACGAGGCCGCGCTCGCGGGCGCGCCAAGCCGCGGTCCAGTCGGCATTGAGCCGGTCGGCCGAGGTGACCGCGAGGAGGCCGACGTCGCGGCGGTCTTCCGCCATCAAGCCTGTCGCCTGGATCGCTTCGGGCGCGACTGCACCGCTGTAAGCAACAACGACCTGACAGTTCGGCCCCGGCTCGCGCAGCCAATAAGCGCCGTCGACGATCGCCTGCCGCAAGGCCGGCGTCATGTCGCGCGCAATCTGCTCGACCGGCCGCGTCGAAAGCCGCAAATAGATCGAACCGCCGGTCTCGTCGCGCAGCCAATTGCGCTCGGAGATTTCGCCGTCACCGGCGCGCTGAATGTAATCGAGCGCGAAGGCGAGGATCACCGCAAGCTCGTCGACAAATGCCGGCTCGAAGGCGGCGAGGCCGTCCTGCGCCATGCCGATCAGCGGCTCGGCAATCGATTGATGCGCGCCGCCCTCCGGCGCCAGCGTGATGCCGGACGGCGTCGCCACCAGAATAAAGCGGGCGTCCTGATAGCAGGCGTAATTGAGCGCATCGAGACCGCGCGCGATGAACGGATCGTAAAGCGTGCCGATCGGCAATAGCCGCTCGCCGTTGATGGCGTGCGACAGACCGAGCGCCGAAAGCGCGATGAACAAATTCATCTCGGCGATGCCGAGCTCGATATGCTGGCCCTTGGGCGAGAACTCCCAATTGAATGTCGAGGGGATGCGTTCGCTCTTGAACGTGTCGGCGAGCGCTTCGCGCGCGAACAGGCCGCGGCGATTGACCCAGGGGCCGAGATTGGTCGACACCGTGACGTCGGGCGACGTGGTGACGATGCGCGCTGCGAGCGGAGTCTTCTCACGCGCGATCTCATTGAGCAGCGCGCCGAAGCCTGACTGCGTCGACATTTCGGGCTGGATGGTCACGGCAAGCGCATCGGGAACCGCGATGCGCGCCGCGGCCAGATTGCGAGTGGCGGCTTGCGCGAACGGCACGCGATCGAGGAACGCCTGGATGTCGGCTTCGGTTTGGCGCAGGCCCTCGAAGCGATCCCATTCGCGTCCCGGCCGTATGTTCGTGGCGGCGCGAAAGGTTTCCATTTGCGCCGGTGTCATCAGACCGGCGTGATTGTCCTTATGTCCGGCGAACGGCAGCCCGTAGCCTTTGATGGTGTAGGCGATGAAGCACACCGGGCGGTCGTGATCGACGGCGTCGAAGGCTGCGATGATCGCCGCCAGATCGTGGCCGCCGAGATTGTTCATCAGCCGCGCCAGCTCATCGTCGCTGCGGGATTCGATGAGCCGCGCCACGGCACCCTGGTCGCCGATCTCGTCGAGCAAGCGCTTGCGCCACGCCGCGCCGCCTTGGAACACCAGCGCCGAATAAAGCTGGTTCGGGCAGTTATCGATCCATTGTCGCAACACCTCGCCGCCCGGCTCGGCGAAGGCCGCTTGCTGCAGCGCGCCGTATTTGAGAACGACAACGTCCCAACCGAAATTACGGAACAGATTCTCGTAGCGCTGCCACAGGCCCTCGCGCACCACGGCGTCGAGGCTCTGCCGGTTATAGTCGACGATCCACCAGCAATTGCGCAGGCCCTGCTTCCAGCCCTCGAGAATCGCCTCGAAAATATTGCCCTCGTCGAGCTCGGCGTCGCCCAGAAGCGCGATCATGCGGCCTTCCGGCCGCTCCAGTCCCCAGCCATGGGCGCGCACATAGTCTTGCGCGAGCGAGGAGAATAATGTCTGCGCCACACCGAGGCCCACCGACCCGGTGGAGAAATCGACGTCGTCGGTGTCCTTGGTGCGTGACGGATAGGATTGCGCGCCCTTGTAGCCGCGGAAGCGCTCGAGCTTTTCGCAGGTCTGCCGGCCGAGCAGATATTGAATGGCATGAAAATTCGGCGCCGCATGCGGCTTGACGGCGACGCGGTCTGCCGGCCGCAGCGTGTGGAAATAAAGCGCGGTCATGATGGTGGCGAGCGAGGCGGAGGACGCCTGATGCCCGCCGACTTTGAGCCCGTCGCCAGTCTCGCGGCCATGATTGGCGTGATGGATCATCCACGACGCGAGCCACAGCGTCTTGCGCTCGAGCTCGGTGAGGATGGCGAGGTCGGGAATGGCTGGCGGTGATTTCATCATTTCCATGTCGCTGCGTCAGGCTGCGTCATTGCGAGGAGTGCAACGACGAAGCAATCCGGGGTCGCTCGCACTGAAGGCTGGATTGCTTCGCTGCGCTCGGAATGACGTACGATAGTTACTCCAATTCCACCGTCTCGAAATCCGCCGGCATGATGATTTCGAGAAGCTCGCAGTCGTCGGAATAATCGAGCACGGTGTGCTTGATCTTGGGCGGCTGCAGCCAGCATGACCCCTCGACCATGGTCACAATGCTTTCGCCCTCATATTCACCTTTGATCCAGCCTTTGAGGACGTAGATCATCTGAAATTCGACGTCGTGATAATGCCGCTTGGAAACTTCGGCGGGATCGCAGGGCGGGACCATCTTGATGACGTGGGCACGGGCCAAACCCTTGGTGGCCGCGGCAATGCCGAGATCGCGGTATTGCGCGTAGCGGCGCAATCCCTGCTCGAACGCGCCGGTCTTGTGGTGACTGGCGACGAAGGTCTGCTTACGAGGCGCCGGTTTGGCCTTGTGTTTGGCGGTTGCGGCGCTGCTTCGCGCCGATGTGGATGCACGCCGCCGGAGTGCGGCTTTCGGCGACCGGCTCGCGGCCCTTTTGCTTTTCCCTGCTTGTCTCGCTCTCGCCATGTCTTTATCTCCCCTGCCCGATCAAAACTTCAGCGCGCCGTTGTGACGGATGACGACCGACCGCGCCTCCTCCGGGCGATGCGCGCCCAATTGGCCGAATGCGGCGCGCGTCTCCTCGATCAGAATGTCGATGACGTGGCCTGGCCCCTCTTCGCCGAGCGCGCCAAGGCCCCACAGGAATGCCTTGCCGGCAAAGGCGGCGGCGGCGCCGAGCGCATAGGCGCGCACCACGTCGGTGCCGCTGCGGATGCCGGAATCGTACATCACGGTCGCGCGGTTGCCGACTTGCTTGACGATCGCCGGCAGCGCGTCGATCGGCCCCGGCAGCGCATCGATCTGCCGGCCGCCATGGTTGGAGACAAACATCCCGTCGACGCCGAGCGAGACCGCTTTTTCGGCGTCTTCCGGATGCAGGATGCCTTTCACGATCAAAGTCTTCTTCCAGCGGTCGCGATAGCGTGCGACTTCCTCCCAGGTGAAGGCGCCGCCCATCTCGCGCCGCGCGAAAGCGATGACGTCGTTGATCGAGGCGTTGTCGCCCGCATAGGCGCGCAAGGTTTCGAAGCGCGGAATGCCGTTTTTCATCAGCGCGTAAGTCCAGCGCGGCGAACAAAGCATCTGCGTCAGCATCGCAGCATCCGGATGAAATCCGCTGCCGCCGAGCCCAACGACCACTTCGCGGGCGCGCGTGGTGCGCACCGGCACGTCCAGCGTGAGAATCAGCGCGTTGCAGTCGGTCGCCGCGGCGCGGCGCACCAGATCGAAGCCGATGGCATGATCGTTCTTCGCGGCGCGGTAGAGCTGAAACCAGCAGACATCGGGGGCGATCTCCGCGATCTCTTCAATGGTGGCCCCGCCGGCGAGCCCGAGCGTATAGGGAACGCGCGCTTTATGCGCGGCGCGGGCGAGATGCTTGTCGGCGCCCGGCCACACGATGGCCGGTCCGCCCATCGGCGCGATCCCGATCGGCGCGGCATAGCGGCGGCCAAACAATTCGATATCGCAGGGCGGCAGCGCCGGCATCACGCCGTAGCGCGGCACCATTTCCACCGCATCGAGCGCCGCCCAGTTGCGCTTGATGCCGGCGTCGTCCTTGCCCGAGCCGCCGTCGGAATATTCGAAAGCGAAATGCGGCAGGCGGCGGCGCGCGGCGCGGCGCAGATAGTCGATGGTCGGATAATGCCGATAAAGCGCGGCGTAGCGCGGATTGGCGCTCTTTCCCGCGTAGTGACTGGTTTGCGGTGCGGACGATTCTGCAGGCTTTACGGCCGTCGTGTCGTGCATGAGCGCTTCTCCCGGACGGGATTATAGCGAATAGCGAGTGCTGAGACAGCATAAGAAGGACGAGATTGATGCAATTTGCCGGTCGCTCAAAAGTGCGAGTACGACGGCCGCGCGAAGGTCAGCGCCTTGCCGTCGCGGATGAAGCGGGCACCCTGCCCCGCACTCACGCGGCCGATCTCGGTAACCGCAATGCCGGTCGCTGCCGCCGCGGCGCGAAAAGCCGGAAGCTTGTCCGGCGAAAGCGTCAGCAGAATTTCGTAGTCGTCGCCGCCGGTGAGCACGGCCTCCAGCAAAACCGGCTCTGCCGCGACCGCGGCCTGCGCGGCCTCCGAAAGCGGCACACGCGCAACGTCGACTTCCGCCGCGACGCCGGAGGCTCGGCAAAGTTTCGCCAGGTCGCCGGCTAAGCCATCGGAAACGTCCATCGCCGCCGAAGCGTCGTGGCGTACCGCGGCGGCGAGAGCGGTGCGCGGTTGCGGCAGCAAATAGCGGTCCATCAGCGCCGCCGACTGCCCGTGCGAAAGGCGCCAGTGATTAACGAGGGCCCGGTCGCGCCGCAGCATGACTCCGAGCGCGGCGTCGCCGATCGTACCGGTGACGACAATGCTGTCGCCCGGTTTTGCGGTTGCGCGCCGCACCATGGTGCCGTGTGGGACTGCGCCGAACGCCGTGATGGAAACCGATAGCGGCCCCGGCGAGTGGTCGGTATCGCCGCCAAGCAGCGGACAGGCGTAACGCCTCGCGTCATCGCCGAGCCCATTGGCGAAGGCGGCGAGCCACGGTTCGTCGATGCTCGCCGGCAGCGCGACCGACATCAGAAAGCCGATGGGCTGCGCGCCCTTGGCGGCAAGATCGGACAAATTCATGCGCAGAACTTTGCGGCCGATCGCTTCTGCCGCGTCGTCGGCAAAGAAATGGACGCCGGCGATCCCGCCGTCGGTTGTGAGCACCAGATCGCAGCCGGGCGGCGGCGTGACGATGGCCGCGTCGTCTTCGAGGCCGAAAGCGCCCGGCGCCGTGGCGAGCGGACGAAAATAGCGCGCGATCAGGCGCTCTTCGGCCGAAGTGTCATCGCTCGCCGACATTTCTTTATCTCCCGCTGGGGCCAGCGACGGATCATGCTCTAACCGCCGGCAAATTCGGCCGCGCGCAGCTCATGCGCAAGCTGGTCGAGCACGGCGTTGACCATGCCGGTTTCCTCCTTATCGACAAAGGCGCCGGCGACGTCGACATATTCGGCCGTCACGACGCGGGCCGGCACGTCGGCGCGGCAGGCAAGCTCGTAGGCGCCGGCACGCAGCACCGCGCGCAATACCGTCTCGATGCGCTTGAGCGGCCAGCCGCGGGCCAGCGCCGCGTCGATCTGCGGATCGAGTCGTTTTTGCTCGCGCAGGACGCCCTCCACGATATCGCGAAAATAGGCCGGCTCCGCCGGCCGATACTGCACGCCTTCGATTTCGCCGCCGAGCCAATGCTTTTCGAACTGCGTCATGATCTCGTTCACGCCGGTGCCGGCAAGATCCATCTGGTAGAGCGCCTGCACCGCGGCGAGCCGGGCAGCGCCGCGCTTGTTGGCCTTGCGTGCTTCCTGGGCGTGGTCGGCCATCATCGTTTCCCGAGCCGACGCTTGATGGTTATCAAAGCAAGCGCGGCGCGGACGGCATCGCCGCCTTTATCCTGCTCCTCGGCGCGGGCGCGCGCCCAGGCCTGCGCTTCGCTGTCGACGGTGATGATGCCGTTGCCGATCGGGATCTTGCGCGCCATCGAAAGCTCCATTAGCCCGCGCGCGGATTGATGTGAGACGATCTCGAAATGAATGGTGTCGCCGCGGATGACGCAGCCGAGCGCGACGGCGCCGTCATAGGCGCGGCGGCGCGGCGCGGCATCGAGCGCGATCGCAAGTGTCGTCGGGATTTCCAGGCAGCCCGGCACGCTTAAGCAATCGAAAGCAGCGCCGGCCTCCTTGAGCGCTTTGGTGGCGCCGGCAAGGAGCGCGTCGGCAATGTCGTCGTAGAAGCGCGCCTCGACGATGAGGATGCGCGCGCTTTTGGCTTGCTCATTACGCTTGGCTCGCCGCGGCCCGGCCATCACGAAACTCCTTGGCTTTGCGGATGGTCTAACAGACGCGCGGCATAGCGCGCCATCTGATCGACTTCGAGATTAACGCGATCTCCCGGCTGCAGCGCGCCGATCGTGGTCACTTGCAAGGTGTGCGGAATGATAAGAACCGAGAAGGTGTCGCAGTCGACCTCGTTGACGGTGAGCGAAATGCCGTCAAGCGCAACTGAGCCCTTGGGCGCGATGAAGCGGGCAAGCTCGCCCGGCACGCGAAACGACAGCGCGACGCTGTCGACGAAATCGTCGCGGCTCACGACTTCGGCGAGCCCGTCGACGTGTCCGCTGACCATATGGCCGCCCAGCTCGTCGCCAAGCCGCAGCGCGCGCTCGAGATTGAGTTTGGTGCCGCGCCGCCAGTCTGCGGCGCTGGTCATGCGCAGCGTCTCGGCCGCCGTGTCGACCGAGAAGGAAGAGCGGTTTCCGGTGCGGCCGCGCTCGACAACGGTGAGGCAAATCCCCGAACAGGCGATCGAGGCGCCGATAGCGATCGAATCTGGATCGTAGCCGCAGGCGACGGTGATCCGGCGCAATCCTTCGGCCTTTTCGCGAACATCAAGGACTTCGCCTAAGTCACTGATAATTCCGGTGAACATCGCTTACTTTCGCTCAAAAGTCTCTTGCCGGTCGGGCCCTATCGGTTCGCTATTGATGTGCTCTAGCCGCTGCCGCAGCGCCGTCATAGCCGATCCATCGAGCGCATCGATCCCATCCGGGCCAACGACCTTAACAGAATGAAACAATATGGCCTCGTCGACGAGATCGGCGGCGAGAAAGGCGGCTGCAAGCGTGGGGCCGCCTTCCACCATGAGCCTGGTGATGCCCTTGGCGGCGAGAGACTCCAAAGCGTCCCTCAGATCGAGCGGATCGGCGCTTTCCGGCGACCGGAGCACCTCGACCCCGCTTGCCAACAGCTTAGACTCGGCTTCCCGCGGCGCGCTTGTGCCGGTGAGCGCCCAGACCGGCACCTCACGCGCGCTCCGCACCAGCTGCGAATGAAGCGGCAGGCGCAGCATGCTGTCGGCGATGACGCGCACGGGTGAATCTTCGGCCATGCCGGGCAAGCGACAGGTCAGCATCGGATCGTCGGCCAGCGCGGTGCCGATGCCGACCATGATGGCGTCGCTCTGCGCACGGAGCAGATGAACGCGCTCGCGGACCGCGTCTCCGGTGATGGCAATCGGCTTGCGCCCCGCAGCGCCGGCCTTGCCGTCGGCGGAGATTGCCAGCTTGAGCAGCACGTAGGGCCGGCCTTTGGTGAAGCGGAGGATGTGGCCGGCATGGTCATGCCGTGCTTGATCCGCGCCGATTCCAACATCGACGGCAATGCCGGCGGCACGCAGCCGGGCGTGCCCCTGCCCCGCCACTTCGGGATTGGGATCCTCCAGCGCCGATACCACTCGCGATAGGCCGGCGGCGATGACCGCGTCGGCGCAGGGCGGCGATTTGCCGTAATGCGAGCACGGCTCAAGCGTGACGTACATCGTCGCCCCGCGCGCCGCCGTGCCGGCGCGGCGCAAGGCCTCAACCTCGGCATGCGGCCGGCCGCCCGGCTGCGTCCAGCCGCGGCCGACGATGACGCCATCCTTGATGATGACCGCGCCGACCGCCGGATTGGGCCAGGTGCGGCCAAGGCCGCGGCGGCCAAGGCTCAGAGCAAACGCCATGTAGCGCCGGTCTTGGCTCGCGGCATCCGCCGTCGCGCAAGCTTGCGCGCTCACTCGGCGGCCTCGTCCCCCGACAATTCGGCGAGAGCCGCCTCGAAATCCTTGGCTTCGCGGAAATTGCGATAGACCGAGGCGAAGCGCACATAGGCGACGTCGTCGAGATCGCGCAAATGCGCCATCACCGTCTCGCCGATGGTCTCGGAAGACACTTCGCTTTCGCCGAGGCTTTCCAGCTCGCGCACGATTTTCGAGACCATCTGATCGATCCGCTCCGGCTCGACCGGGCGCTTGCGGCAGGCGATCTCGACCGAGCGCAGCAGTTTGTCGCGGTCGAACGTCACACGCCGGCCGTTGCGCTTGATCACGACCAGTTCGCGCAATTGCACCCGCTCAAAGGTCGTGAAGCGGAAATTACAGGTCAGGCAGACGCGGCGGCGGCGGATGACGGAGGAATCCTCCGTCGGCCGCGAATCCTTCACCTGGGTATCGAGGCTTGCACAACTCGGACACCGCATCCCTTACCCCTCGTAAATCGGGAACCGGCCGACCAATCGCTTCACCTTCTCGCGCACGCTCGCTTCAGCCAGTGTATCCTCGTCGACGCCTTTTTGCGACAGCGTATCAAGCACTTCGGCGATCATGTCGCCAACCTGCCGGAACTCGGCAATGCCGAAGCCACGCGTGGTGCCTGCCGGAGTGCCCAGCCGCACCCCCGAGGTGATGGTCGGCTTTTCCGGATCGAACGGAATGCCATTCTTGTTGCAGGTGATGTGGGCGCGGCCGAGGGCTGCTTCCGCCACTTTCCCGTTCAGGCGCTTTTTGCGCAGGTCGACCAGCATGAGGTGGGTGTCGGTACCGCCCGAGACGATATCGAGACCACGCGCTTTGAGCGTTTCGGCAAGCGCCTTGGCGTTTTCAACAACGCTCTTCGCGTAAAGCTTGAACGAGGGGTGGAGCGCCTCGCCGAAGGCGACGGCCTTCGCCGCGATCACGTGCATCAGCGGTCCGCCCTGCATGCCGGGGAACACGGCCGAATTGAGCTTCTTCGCCAATTCCTCGTCATTGGTCAGGATGGCGCCGCCGCGCGGCCCGCGCAGCGTCTTATGCGTCGTGGTCGTCACCACATGGGCATGCGGCAGTGGGCTCGGGTGCACGCCGCCGGCGACCAAACCGGCAAAGTGCGCCATGTCGACCATGAGATAGGCGCCGACCTCGTCGGCGATCTCGCGGAAACGGCGGAAGTCGATGATGCGCGGATAGGCCGAGCCGCCGGCAATGATCACCTTCGGACGATGCTCTTTGGCCAAGCGCTCGACCTCGGCCATGTCGATTAAATGGTCGTCGCGGCGCACCCCATAGGGCACGACCTTGAACCAGCGGCCGGAAAGATTGACCGGCGAGCCATGGGTGAGATGCCCGCCGGCGGCGAGATTGAGGCCCATAAAAGTGTCGCCCGGCTGCATCAGCGCCATGAACACTTCGGCATTGGCCGAGGCGCCGGAATGCGGCTGCACATTGGCAAAGCCACAACCGAACAGCCGGGTGACACGCTCGATGGCAAGCCGCTCGGCCATATCGACGAACTGGCAGCCGCCGTAATAGCGTTTGCCGGGCAGGCCTTCGGCGTATTTGTTGGTGAGCACCGAACCCTGCGCTTCGAGCACGGCGCGGCTGACGATGTTTTCGGATGCAATCAGCTCGATCTCATCGCGTTGGCGGCCGAGCTCGAGTTTGATCGCCTCGGCGATTTCGGGATCGGCTTCGGCGAGCGTGGCGGAGAAGAAGCCCTCATCCGTGGTTCTTGCTTTTTGACTGACCGACATTTCGCTTAAGTCCTTTACGCCTCGTCCCGTCCGGCTCTACCCCGCGGTAAATACACCCAGCCAGCGCATCATACCAGCCGAGCCCGCAAGGGCTTGGGATATTTGTGCGGATAACGCCGCTATATTTAGGGATTGGGATGGCTTTGCCCAATAAGGCTCATTTTATGGCCCCTTATTGGGCAAGTGAAGTTTCTGCCCAAAAAGCAGTGTCAATGCCGAGAACGTAGGACTCTTGGATCAGGCAGCAGATATTGTGGCAGACGATTTTGCACAGGACTTCATTGACCATCGCCACGTCGGTCTTGCTGCGGACGTGATCGCGGAACTTGGCCTTGATCATCGAGAACACGGACTCGACGTTGCTCCGCTTGTGGTAGTGGCTCAGGAAATCTTCGCGGCGGTATTGGAAGTAGTGGAACATCTTGGCCCACAAGCCGCCCGCTCTGCCGGTCGTGCTGCCCTTGAAGGCGATGTAGGGAACCGCGCCGTGGCGCGCGACAACTTCCAAGTTTTTCTTGCTGCCGTAGCCCTTGTCGGCTGACACTTCTCGCATCTGGAAATTCTCTGCCGTTGCGTCAACCAGCGCCGGGAACAATTTTATATCGCTCGCGTCCCGGTCATGAATTTCGACGGCAGTCACGATGTGCGTGCTGACACCGCACATCAAGTGAACCTTTACCCAGTCGTGTTCCTGGCGCTCCACGCCGTACTTGTGATCGTACCAGCGATGAAAGCGCGAGGTCGTGAAGCCGGAACTGTCGGCGGCAAAATCGACCTCAATCGCATTGAGCGGGCGGCTGCTTTCGGTAATCAGCGCCCGTAAGATCGGAGTCAGCGCCGGGTTTTCCAGATAGTTGAAGATCGAATTGTAGTGCGGGACCTTGGCGATGTAGCCCTTGGCCTGTGCATCTCGAAGATCGGTCATGAAGCGGCGACCGGAAACCGTGCTGTAAATCTTGAACCAAGCGGCGAAC
>JBAQAB010000115.1:0-5910 GCA_049285535.1 Xanthobacteraceae bacterium | reverse complement strand
TTCGGCGTTCTTCCTGTTGCTAAAGCAGGCGTTGCCGAGCCCGGTACCGATGGTCAAAATTCCCCACTGCGCGACGTCGCGCATGAATGGCGTTTCGCTCAACCCCTGAACCACGGCGTCATTGTGCATGACCACGGCGGTGTCGGCATCGCCGATACGCGGTACTTCCTCGCGCAAGATCGCGGGAAGATTGAATTTGCTGCTTTCCCAGTTGCCCGGGAGGTTCTGCGCGCCGCGATCGATCGAGCCGTCTTCCTCGATGACGCCGGGGCAGCCGATACCGATGAAAGGCGCCACGCTCAGATCTTTCTTATTGGCTGCCGCGATCAATCCCTTGAGCATTTCGACGAGATTTTCAACGGCGTGCTCGCGCTTTACGTCGGCCTCGTCGCCGTGCCGCCAAAGGGCGAATTTCCAAACGTTGGCTTTGGCGAGGTCCGGCGACTTCTTAAGGTTCAGCCTGACCACGCCGGCGCGAATATTTGTTCCCCCGATGTCAACGGCGAGGATCGAGTCGTAACCTTTAAACATCCATGCCGGCGCGAGATGGGCGCCGCCGATCAGGCCGGCTTCATCGGGATCGTTGTGAATAGGCACGAGATCGATCTTGATCTCATCGGCCTTTAGAATAATCGCGGTGCGGCCGATCACGAGTTCGCCGATCCGGCTGGCGCGAAAGCCGCCGCCGATCGCAAGCCTCTCGACGTCTCGCCAAGCCTTCAATTTGAGAAAGCGGCGTATGACCAGCGCCAGATTCTGCGAAAACTCCTCGATGGCGCCTTGCACCAAGCCCGCGGCCTCGACGTTATCGCTGGAAAGCAGCGCATCGAGCTGCTTTTTTGTCAAATCCTCACTGGGCGCGTCACCGAGGGGATCGTCGCCGGCCTTGCGCAGCGCCTTGCGCCAATTCTCGAGAACTTCACGAAAGGCGCCCTTGCTGGCGCGATCGCCCAAAAAACCTTCATCGTCCTCAAGTTCGACGTTGTAGCTCTGCAAATCCACCGATGGCAGATGGCTCGAGCCATGCGATGCGATGGCCGGTAGGGCCGAGGTTTGATCGGACATTGCCAGTCGCCTCAATGGTCCCATCAGCAACAAAATTTGGGCCGAGAAGTTCCATCAGGATGGCTGGCTCAGGATACCGCGCACGATATCGATGGCGCGCCGTAACAGCGTCATCGAGGCTTCGAGCGTGCGAAAGGCGGCGTGGGCGCTGAGCGTGACGTTTTCCATGCTTGGAAGCGGGTTATCGCGCCGCAGCGGCTCGGCATGAAACACATCAAGCCCGGCATGGCGGATGTGGCCTGAGCGCAGCGCTTCGATGAAGGGTGCCTCGTCGACCAGACCGGCGCGCGCGGTGTTGACGAAAATCACGCCGGGCTTCATGCGCGCAAATTGCGCCGGGCCCAGGAAACCGCGGGTCTCGTCGTTGAGCGTCAGATTCATCGAGATCACGTCGGAGCGCGCTAACAGTTCGTCTAGCGGCACCAGCGGCGCACCGGGCTTTGGCGTGCGATTCCAGGCGACAACCTCCATGCCCATGCCACGGCCGATGCGCAGGACTTCACTACCGATGCCGCCGAGCCCGATGACGCCCAGCGTCTTGCCGAGAAGCTGCACGCCCTCGTGCGGCGTCCAGGTGCCGGCGCGCACTTCGCGATCCATCCGCGCGATATCGCGGCAGGCGGCAAACAGCAGCGCGATGGTGTGCTCGGCGACGGCGGTGTCGCCATAGTTCCTGATGATGTGAACTTTTATGCCGCGCGCCGCCATGTCGGCGAGGCTCATATAGCTTGCCGGGCCGGTGCCGAGAAAGACGATGTGCTTGAGCGCGGCGCACTGCTCGACCAGCGGCGTCGGCATATAGGAATGATCGTCAATGCAGATGGTGTAGCCGTCGAGCAGCCGCGGCAGCTCCTCCCGCTCGAACGGCTTGCGGTTGACGTCGATCGGCGGATCGTCGGGGCGCAACACCCGCTGCCAGACCGGCGCTAATTGGTCGTTGCAGTCGAGGAAAAGCGCCCTCATGACATCTCCTTTCCTCTTCCGACCCGTTGACGGTTGGGGCGGCGACTTTTAACACATCGGCCGCAGGCACGATCCCGAAAAGGGGTTACCGGCTTCCCGCCTTCGCGAAGCCCGCTTCGGCGGGCGAAGGAAGGTCGGACAAGATCTGGCCCAAGCAAAAGGCGGGGATTTGACATGCGTTTGGCGACCTATGCATTGCGCGGCCGGCCGAGTTTCGGCGCGGTGGTCGGCGACGGCATCGTCGATCTGCGGCCCCGGCTGCACCGCTTCCAGTCGCTGAGCGAGGTGTTCCGCGCCCAGGCGCTCGATCAGGCCAAGGCCGCCGCGACCGGCGTGCGTCCCGACGTGACGCTCAGCGAGGTCGAGCTGTTGGCGCCGCTGCCGGCGCCGGAAAAAATCCTCTGCATCGGCATCAATTACGCCAACCGCGGCGCGGATTATAATGTCACCAATAATCCGAAATATCCGAGCATGTTCTACCGCGCGCCGAATTCGCTGGTCGGCTCGGGACAAAACCTGATCCGGCCGAAAATCTCGGAGCAGCTCGACTACGAGGGCGAAATCGCCATCGTCATCGGCCGCGACTGCAAGCACGTCGCCAAGGATCGCGCGCTCGAGGTGATCGGCGGTATCACGCTCGCCAACGAGGGCACTATCCGTGACTGGACGCGCCACGGCCAGTTCAACGTCACGCAGGGCAAGAATTTCGACGCCTCGGGCGGCATCGGGCCGTGGATCCAGACCCAGTTCGACCTGACCAAGCCGCTGCACCTTGTGGTGCGCAAGAACGGCGAAGTCACCCAGGACGACACCACGGCGAGCATGATCTTCTCGTTCGCCGACATCATCGCCTACACGACGAGCTTCATGACGCTCAAGGCCGGCGACGTCATCTGCACCGGCACGCCGGTCAAGAAAACCAAAGCCGATCCGCCGATCTGGCTCAAGCCGGGCGACACCATCGCGGTCGAGTGCCCGGAAATCGGTGTGTTACACAACACCGTCGCGGATGAGGCGTGACCGCGCCGGTGCGAGCGGCCTGCGTCATCGGCTGGCCGATCGGACATTCGCGCTCGCCGCTCATTCATAATTACTGGCTCAAGCACTACGGCATTGCGGGCGAATACCGGCGCGAGGCGGTGCCGCCCGATCAATTTCGCGCCTTCGTGCAATCGCTCGCCGCGCATGGCTATGTCGGTGCCAATGTCACCGTGCCGCACAAGGAGGCCGCGCTTAACGCCTCGGCCCCCGACGACCGCGCGCGCGCCGTCGGCGCCGCCAACACGCTGTGGCTCGACGGTGGCGCGCTGCGTTCGACCAATACCGACGTCGAGGGCTTCTTGAACAATCTCGACGCTTGCGCACCCGGCTGGGATCGCGGCCTGGAAAAAGCCTTGGTGCTTGGCGGCGGCGGCGCGGCGCGCGCGGTGATTTATGCGCTCCTTGAGCGTCGCATCGGGCACGTCGTGGTCGCCAACCGGACGGAGGGCCGCGCCGAAGCCTTGCGGGAGCGTTTCGGCGGGAGCATTCATGCCGCCCGCTGGGACGATCGCGACGCCGCGCTCGACGGCGCGGCGCTTGTCGTCAATACGACGACGCTCGGCATGCCGGGTCAGCCGGAACTTGCGCTCGACATTGGGCGGCTGCCAGGTCACGCCATTGTCGCCGATTTGGTCTACTGGCCGCTCATTACGCCCTTGATCCGGTCGGCGCGGGCGCGCGAATTGCGCACCGCCGACGGGCTCGGCATGCTGATGCATCAGGCCGTCGGCGGCTTTGTGCAATGGTTCGGCAAAAAGCCCGAAGTGACCGCGGAATTGCGGGCGCTGCTCGAGGCAGATCTCTCGCTTCCGCCGACGAGCCCATCGGAATAAGCTCGCGTTCGGGGGGTTATAACGCAATGCCCTCGATCCGAGGCGAGTTGGGAGGAGTGACGATGACTCTATTCAAGACGGCGGTCGTTAGCGCGCTGGCTTTGCTGCTCGGCGCTTCCATTGCCACCGCGCAAGCGCCGCAAATGGTGCGTGTACGCGCCACCATCGAGAGCGTCGACGGCGCGATGCTGACGGCGAAAGCGCGCGACGGCGCGACGATGAAAATCAAGCTGGCCGACAACGCCCCGGTCAACGAGGTCGTCAAGGCGTCGCTGTCCGATATCAAGCCGAATTCGTTCGTTGCAGTCACAGGGATGCCGCAGCCCGACGGCAGCCAAAAGGCCGTCGCTGTCGTAATCTTTCCGGAGGCAATGCGCGGCGTCGGCGAAGGTCATCGGCCGTGGGATTATGAGTCCAACAGCACCATGACCAATGCGACCGTCGACAACGAAGTAACCGGCGTCAACGGTCAGACCCTGACCGTGAAGTACAAGGACGGCGAGCAGAAGATCGTTGTCACGCCGACGACTGAGATCACCACCTTTGCCAAGAAATCGGCCGCCGACCTGAAGCCGGGCCAGAAGATCTTTATTCCTGGCGCGAAGAAGCTTCCGGACGGCACGCTGGAAGCGCCGAATGTGGCATTCGGCGATTACGGCGTTTGGCGATAAAATCTTCAAAGCGTTTGGGAGGATGGCATGCGAAGCATAAACTTGGCGCTGGTGTCCGCCTTCGCGGCGCTTGCGGTGACGTCTGCGCTTGCGCAGGCTCCAGTCCGCGTGCGCGGCACGATCGACAGCGTCAGCGGTTCGACGCTGAACGTGACGGCGCGCGACGGCGCGAAGGTGACCGTGAAGCTCGCGGAGAACGCGGCGGTGGTCGGCGTCGCCAAGGCCTCGCTGTCCGACGTCAAGCAGGGCGGATTTGTCGGCATTACCGCAATGCCGCTGCCCGACGGCACACAGAAGGCCGTCGAGATCCACATATTTCCTGAGGCGATGCGCGGCACCGGCGAAGGTCACCGCCCCTGGGATTTGATGCCCAACAGTACCATGACCAATGCAACCATCGACAGCGAGGTCGCCATCAGCGACGGCCAAAAGCTGGTGCTGAAGTACAAGGACGGCGAAAAGACCTTCATCGTGCCCGCCAATGTCGCCGTCGTCACCTTCGTCCCCGCCACGGCGGCAGTCCTCACGCCGGGCGCGAAGATCTTCGTCGTGGCCGGTACCAAGCAAGCCGACGGCACCGTGCTGGCGCCCAGGATCAATGTCGGGCTCAACGGCCTCACCCCGCCGATGTGAGCCGACGGGTCTGGACGATCGCCTTGGCACGACAATTGCTCGTTTTCTGAGCAATTAGTGCCAAAAGGAGGTCGTCCATGACATCGACAAAGTCGCGCGCCGAACTCACCGAGAAGCTTCTCGACATCAAGCGCGAGAAGGGTTGGACCTGGAAATACATCTGCGGAGAGATCGGCGGTATGTCGCCGGTGCTGATCACCGGCGCCATCCTTGGCCAGATGAAGCTGACCAAGCCGCAGGCGGCGAAGGCCGCCGAATTATTCGCCTTGAGCAAGAGCGAACAGACGCTGCTCAACGAGGTGCCGCACCGCGGCTCGCCGATGCCGCCGACCGATCCGCTAATCTACCGCTTCTACGAACTGGTGATGGTCAACGGCCCGGCCTTGAAAGTGCTGATCGAGGAAGAATTCGGCGACGGCATCATGTCGGCTATCGATTTCGACCTGGGTATCGAGCGCCAGCCCGATCCGAAGGGCGACCGGGTCAAAATCGCGATGTCGGGCAAATTCCTGCCGTACAAATATTACGGCGCCACCGGCAACGCGCAGGCTTACGGGTATAAGGAGGAATAGTCATGGCGACGAGCCAACGGGTCCGGCCCGAAGTGGCCGGCCCGATGACAGGCTCCGCGACGAAGCAATCCGGTCTTTGTGCTCTCTACTGGATTGCTTCGCTTCGCTCGCAATGACGGCCCTCACCAATGC
>JBAQAB010000114.1:0-2463 GCA_049285535.1 Xanthobacteraceae bacterium | reverse complement strand
CACCGGCCGCGACGTCGTGGTCGGCGCGCTGCTTGGCGCCGACGAATTCGGCTTCGCCACCGCGCCGCTGATCGCCGCCGGCTGCATCATGATGCGCAAGTGCCATCTCAATACCTGTCCGGTTGGCGTCGCCTTCGAGTTCGAAGGAGACGCCGCGGGCGAGGAAGGCGCCGAAGCTCTGGCCCGCGGTGCCGCTAAAGCGCGCCACGACGGTGTCGGCCGGCAGGCCGGTATGGCCGTAACGCTTGGCGATCTCGCCCGACAGCATGGCGCCGACGGTGCGGTCGACGTTGCGGATCGGAAAGCTCATCTGCACTGGCGTGAGGCTCGCGATCGCCGTTTGCGACTGCGCGATCAGCTTGCGGTCGAGGATGTCGTGGATCTTGTGATCCTGCCTCTCGCAATTGAAGATCTTCACACTCGCCGGCACGTCGGGCTTCATGAACAATTTGGACAGATCGAGCCCGCTCGCTTTGCCGTGCGCCAATAGCTTGCGCTGATCGAACATCTGCATCTGGCCGATCATTTCGTCGAAGGAACGATAGCCCAGTTCGGCCATCAGTTCGCGCACTTCCTCGGCAACGAAGAAGAAGTAGTTGATGACGTGCTCGGGCTGGCCGGTGAAGCGCTTGCGCAGCACCGGATCCTGGGTGGCGACGCCGACCGGGCAGGTGTTGAGATGGCATTTGCGCATCATGATGCAGCCGGCGGCGATCAGCGGCGCGGTGGCGAAGCCGAATTCGTCGGCGCCAAGCAGCGCGCCGACCACGACGTCGCGACCGGTGCGGATGCCGCCGTCGACCTGCACGGCGATGCGGCCGCGCAGGCGATTGGCGACCAGCGTCTGATGCGTTTCGGCAAGCCCGATCTCCCACGGCGAACCGGCATGCTTGACCGAGGTCAGCGGCGCCGCGCCGGTACCGCCTTCATAGCCGGCGATGGTGACATGGTCGGAGCGCGCCTTCGACACGCCGGCGGCGACGGTGCCGACGCCGACCTCGGAGACGAGCTTGACCGACACGTCGCCGGCAGGATTGACGTTCTTCAAGTCGAAGATGAGCTGCGCCAAGTCTTCGATCGAATAGATGTCATGATGCGGCGGCGGCGAAATTAAGCCCACGCCTGGCGTCGAGTGGCGCACCTTGGCGATGGTCTTGTCGACCTTGTGGCCGGGCAACTGGCCGCCTTCGCCGGGCTTGGCGCCTTGCGCGATCTTGATCTGCATCATGTCCGAGTTGACGAGATACTCGGCGGTGACGCCGAAGCGGCCGGACGCCACTTGCTTGATCGCCGAGCGCATCGAATCGCCGTTCGGCAGCGGCTTGTAGCGGTCGGACTCTTCTCCGCCTTCGCCGGTATTGGATTTGCCGCCGATGCGGTTCATGGCGATGGCGAGCGTGGTATGGGCCTCGCGCGAGATCGAGCCGTAGGACATGGCGCCGGTGGAGAAGCGGCGCACGATATCCTTGGCCGGCTCGACCTCGTCGATCGGCACCGGCTTGCGTCCGTCCTCTTCGGCCGACCTGATGCGGAACAGACCGCGGATGGTCAGGAGGTGCTCGGACTGATCGTTGATGATGCGTGCGAACTGCTGGTACTTGTCATAGGAATTGCCGCGCACGGCGTGCTGCAGCGCCGAGACCGTCGCCGCGTTCCAAACGTGGTCCTCGCCGCGCACCCGGAAGGCATATTCGCCGCCGACGTCGAGCGCCGAGCGATAGACCGGCGCGTCGGAAAACGCGTCGCGATGCCGCTGCACCGCCTCTTCGGCGATCTCGGCCAGGCCGACGCCCTCGATGCGGGTCGCGGTGCCGGTGAAATATTTAGCGACGAAATCGGACTTGAGCCCGATGGCGTCGAAAATCTGCGCGCCGCAATAGGACTGATAGGTCGAGATGCCCATCTTCGACATCACCTTGAGCAGCCCTTTGTCGATCGACTTGATGTAGCGCTTGATGATTTCTTTCTCATCGAGCTTCTGCGGCAGCTCGTTCTTCATCGCCACCAGCGTCTCGAAGGCGAGGTACGGGTTGATTGCTTCGGCGCCATAGCCGGCGAGGCAGGCAAAATGGTGTACCTCGCGCGGCTCGGCGGATTCCACCACGATGCCGACCGAGGTGCGCAAGCCCTCGCGGATCAGGTGATGGTGCACGGCGGCGCAGGCGAGCAGCGACGGGATCGGGATGCTGTCGGCGCCGGCGCGGCGGTCGGACAGGACAATGATGTTGATGCCGTCGCGCACCGCGAGCTCGGCGCGGCCGCATAGCGCTTCGAGCGCTTCGGCGAGCCCGTCGGCGCCGGCTTCCGCCGGCCAGGTGGCGTCGAGCGTGCGCGATTTGAAGTGATCGTGGCCGACCTGCGAGATCGAGCGGATCTTTTCCAGGTTGGCATTGGTCAGTATAGGCTGATGCACTTCGAGACGCTTGGTCTTCGAGGTGCCTTCGAGATCGAACAGGTTTGGCC
>JBAQAB010000113.1:0-46930 GCA_049285535.1 Xanthobacteraceae bacterium | reverse complement strand
GCCAGAAACCATTCTCGACGCCATCGTTCGCCGCCTCGGCGTGCCGGCCATGCGTGCCGCGACGCGGCAAGCGGTGCGGCTCCTCGGCTCGCATTTCGTCATCGGACAAAATATCAACGAGGCGCTCGCTCGCGCCCGCGGCCATGCCGAGTTCCGCTATTCGTTCGATATGCTGGGCGAAGGCGCACGCACCGGGGCCGACGCCGACAAATATTTCGACACCTATGCGGCCGCCATTACCGCGATCGGCGCTCATGCCGGCAATGCGGCGCCGCCGGGCCGACCCGGCATTTCGGTCAAGCTCTCGGCCCTGCATCCGCGCTACGAAGCCATCTCGCGCGATCGTGTGCTCGCCGAGTTGCCGCCGCGGCTCATCGCGCTCGCGCAGCTCGCCAAGGATCACGATCTCCAGTTCACCGTCGATGCTGAAGAGGCCGATCGCCTGGAACTATCGCTCGAAGTCATCGGCGCAGCACTGAACGATCCGTTGCTCGCCGGCTGGGCTGGGTTCGGGCTTGCGGTCCAGGCCTATCAGAAGCGTGCTTTGGCGGTGATCGATTGGATTGAGGACGTTGCCAAAGCAAAAAATCGCCGGCTGACCGTCCGGCTCGTCAAAGGCGCCTATTGGGACACCGAGATCAAACGCGCGCAGGAACGCGGCTTGGCCGATTATCCGGTGTTCACGCGCAAGGCCATGACCGACCTCTGCTACGTGGCCTGCGTCAAAAGATTGCTCGCCGCCCGCCCGCGGCTGTTTCCGCAATTCGCCACCCACAACGCGCTCACCGTCGCCGGCGTGATCGAAGACGCCAGTGGCGTCGCGGGTTACGAATTCCAGCGCCTCTACGGCATGGGCGAAGCGCTATACGATGCCCTCCTCGCTGAATTTCCCGACGCGGCCTGTCGCATCTATGCACCGGTCGGCGACCACCGCGATCTGCTCGCTTATCTGGTACGGCGGCTGCTGGAGAACGGCGCTAATTCCTCGTTCGTCTCCGTGGCCGCCGATCCGAGTGTGCCGATCGCTGACATTTTGAAGCGTCCGCAAAGCTTCATCACCGACGCGCAGCGGGCGCGCAACGGCAAAATTCCGCCGCCGCGCGACCTTTATCAGCCGGAGCGGAGCGGCTCGGCCGGCATTGAATTCGGGGATCGTGCCAGCCTCGACGCGCTGTTGCGCGAAGTGTGCGACGGCGAGAAACTTTTGCAGACGGTACGAGCGGCGCCGCTGGTCGACGGCGTCTCGCTGCCCGGCATTGAGCGCGTCGTTTATTCGCCGATCGACGGCAGAGAAATCGGCGTCGCGGCCGAAGGTGACGATGCGATCGTACGCGCGGCGATGTCGGCCGCCGCGGCCGGCTTCGCGACGTGGGCGGCGACGCCGGTCGAGCAGCGCGCCACCGCTATCGAACGCGCTGCCGACCGGCTCGAAGTCAACCGCGGCCGGCTTATCGCGCTGTTGCAGACCGAGGCCGGCAAGACGCTGGACGATGCCTTGGCCGAGGTGCGCGAGGCGGTCGATTATTGCCGCTATTATGCCGCACAGGCGCGCACCACTTTGACGCCGCAGCCGATGCCGGGGCCGACCGGCGAAAGCAACGAACTGCACTATCGCGGCCGCGGCGTATTCGTGTGCATCAGCCCGTGGAATTTTCCGCTGGCTATTTTCCTCGGGCAGGTCAGCGCCGCGCTCGTTGCCGGCAATGCAGTGGTCGCTAAGCCCGCCGAACAGACGCCGCTCACGGCCGCGCTAGCCATCGCGCTGCTGCACGAAGCCGGCGTGCCAAGAAGTACGCTGCATTTCGTCCCCGGCGACGGCGCCGTCGGTGCAAGCCTGGTCGCCGATCCGCGCACCGCCGGCGTGATCTTTACCGGCTCGACCGAAGTCGGCCGCGCGATCAACCGGGCGCTGGCCGAAAAGACCGGTCCGATCGTGCCGCTCGTCGCCGAGACCGGCGGCATCAATGCCATGATTGTCGATGCCACCGCGCTGCCGGAGCAGGTCAGCGATGACGTGATCGCGTCCGCGTTCCGCTCCGCCGGCCAGCGTTGCTCGGCGCTGCGGCTCCTTTGCCTGCAAGCCGACGTCGCCGATCGCATGCTCGACATGCTGATCGGCGCCACGCGCGAATTGAAGCTCGGCGATCCGCGCGACATCGCGACCCATGTCGGTCCGGTGATCGATGCGGAAGCCAAGACCAAACTGGAAGGTTGGATCGCCGGCATGGCGCATGCCGGCCGGGTGCGCTTCCACTGGGACGAGACCATGCCGGCCGCCGGCAGCTACGTTGCCCCGACGATTATTGAGCTCGACCGAGCCGTTGATCTCGATCAAGAAGTCTTCGGCCCAGTGCTCCATATCGTGCGTTGGCGCGCCGGAGAATTGGATATGCTCCTTGACGATATCGCCAAGAACGACACCGCGCTGACACTCGGCGTGCATTCGCGGATCGATCTGACCGTCGCACGCGCCGTGGCCCGGCTTCCGTACGGCAACATCTACATCAACCGCAATATGATCGGCGCCGTCGTCGGCACCCAGCCGTTCGGGGGTACGCAATTGTCCGGCACCGGTCCCAAGGCCGGCGGACCGAATTACTTGCGGCGCTTGGCGGCCGAGCAAGTCGTGACGATCAATACCGCCGCGGCCGGGGGAAATGCGGGTCTATTGGCCCAGGACGAATAAGGGGACCGGAACCGAAACCTCTTGCCAACCATTGGAATTAACACAATCGCGACAAGATCGCGGTATTCTGATGGACCATGACTGATTCGGTTTCCAGACTCTATCAAGCGGCGCTGGCCTGCCGGCACGACGATCCGTCGACGTCGCGCACGGCGCGGCTGCTGCGCTCGGGCCGCAGCAAGATGGCCAAGAAGCTCGCCGAGGAAGCCGTCGAGGTCGTGATCGACGCCATGCATGGCGACCGCGATGCCGTCGTCAAGGAGAGCGCCGATCTCATTTACAATCTGGTCGTGCTGTGGATCTCCTCCGGCATCCGCCCCGAGGACGTCTGGAAGGAAATGGACCGGCGCGAGCGATTGCTCGGCATTGCCGAGAAAGTGCCGAAAAAGATGCCGGACGAGTTTCCGCGCCGCAAAATCGTCGTGCTCGAAGGCCGCCGCGCCCGCAAGCGGCGCTGACCGGAACCACGTTTCAGCTTGGCAATGCTTGACCAGCTCATCTCGGCGGTCGTGTCCTTTATCGTCGAGGTGATTTCCGCCGCGGGCTACTTTGGCGTCGTGCTGTTGATGGCCATCGAGTCGGCTTGCATCCCGCTGCCCTCCGAAGTGATCATGCCGTTCGCCGGCTATCTGGTCTCCCTCGGGCAGTTCAGCTTGATCGGCGCCGCGACGATGGGCGCGCTGGGCTGCAATGTCGGCTCCACCATCGCTTATTACGTAGCCGCCACCGGAGGCCGCAAGGCGTTCGAACGCTGGGGCGCTTACGTTCTGCTGCGGCCTCACGAGATCGATCGCGCGGAGCAGTACTTTGCCCGCTACGGCTCGGTCACCGTCTTCGCCGGCCGGCTACTTCCGGTGGTACGGACCTTCATCGCTTTTCCGGCGGGGCTGGCGCGTATGCCGATGTTGAAGTTTCAGGTCTATACGTTTCTCGGCTCGTGGCCGTGGTGTTTCGGCCTCGCTTATATCGGCTCTGTCCTGGGTGCGCGCTGGAACAGCGACCCGACTTTTCGCCGCCTGTTCCACGAATTCGACGGCGTTGCCGCCGCGCTGTTGTTGGCTGGATTTGCCTGGTTCGTGTGGGCCAGATGGCGCGAACAGGGCTTCAAATCATAAAGCGGGCCGACTGCGGCCCCGGCGGCCTGGGCCTTTCTCTTTATTGGTTTTCTGCTGCAATGCGGTTATTGTGACCATGGTGGTGCCTAACTTGGCGGCCAAGTTGGGTGCGCTTAGCGTATAAGCAGCGCCGTCGGGCCCACCGGTACGGGCTCCAAAATTGGCCATGACCGGATTGGCCGTGACAAGACATCGTTCAAGCCCAGCTAATAACTCCGCGGCAGCGCTAGCGCGCGTCGGCGCGCGTCTAGTGGTGGTCATGATGACCTTGGGGCCCGGGACGGCGCTCGCCCAGACTGGCCAGGCGCCTGCCCCGGGCGCCGCGACCGTACAGCCGGTTCCTGCACCTGCAAGACCCGGCGCTGCGGGTGCGCCACCCGCCGCTGCAGTTGTGGTCCCTTCCCCTTCGCCCCCGCAGGCTTCGGGACTGGCGTTGCCGCCGCAACCGCCGCCGCCGGGACTGGCTGGCCCACCAACCGATCAGCGCGGATTCCTCAATGGCTTTTCCAAATGGTGGGACCAGTCGATCGCCGACTGGAAGGCCAAGATGAAAGAACAGCAGACCAAGCTCGACGCTATGAACAAGCAATCGGCGGATGCCGCCAAGGATGCCGCCACCGCCACCCAGCAGGCGATGAAGAGCGCCGCCGACGCGTTGCGGCCGTCGCACGTGATCGAAATTCAGCAGACCTGCCCGGTTGCCGGTAACGGCGCGGCCGATTGCGCCACGGCGGCAACGAATGTTTGCAAGGCCAAGGGTTTCAACAGCGGCCAGCCGCTCGATGTTCGCACTGCGGAGAAATGCGCCGATTCACTTTGGGTCTCCGGACAAGCCCCGACCACCGCCGATTGCCCGGTCGAGACAGTGCTCCTGCGCGCCGCCTGTCAGTAACGCTGCTTCGGCGCGTGCGCCTCGCTTACCGCAAATGTGCTAAGTGTCTTTGCCCGTCACCCTGCGGCGCTTCTTGAGCGCCCAACTCAGGACGGCGGCAACGACGCTGCATATGAAGAGGGAGCTTCGCCGTCATGATGTCCGATGCCGATCGCAACAAAGCCGCCGATATCCTTCTCACCGCCGAGAAGGAGCGCAAACAGGCGGTGCAGCTCTCCAAGACCTGGCCGGGCATCACCATGGACGACGCCTATGCGATCTCCACCGCGGTGGCCAATCGCAAGATCGCCGCCGGCGCCAAGCTGATCGGCCATAAAGTAGGTCTCACCTCAAAGGCGATGCAGCGCTCCTCGCAGATCGACGAGCCCGACTATGGCCACCTCCTCGATAATATGATGATCGCCGACGGCGCGCGCATTCCGCATGAGAATTTCTGCCTGCCGCGCGTCGAGGTCGAGCTCGCCTTCGTGCTCGGCAAGCCGCTGCGCGGTCCCGGCATCGGCCTGACCGACGTGCTGCGCGCCGCCGAATATGTCGTGCCGGCGATCGAGATCGTCGATGCGCGCCTGCAGGATCCGCGCAAGATATTCGATACCGTCTCCGACAACGGCGCCGCGGCCGGCATCGTCGTCGGTGGCCGCCCGGTCGGTCCGCTCGAAGTCGACCTGCGCTGGGTCGGCGGCATCATGTATCGCAATTCCGAGATCGAGGAGACCGGCGTCGCCGCCGGCGTGCTCGGTCATCCGGCGCTCGGCGTCGCCTGGCTCGCCAACAAGCTCGGCCAGCATGGCGTCCCGCTGGAAGTCGGCCATCTGGTGCTCGCCGGCTCCTTCACGCGCGTGGTGTTCGCGCGCAAGGGCGATACGCTGCATGCCGACTTCGGCCAGCTCGGCGGCATCGCCGTGCAATTCGTCTAAGCACCAAAACAAAAATACTGCTGGGGAGGACATCATGAGCACGAGCGACGCCGCTGCCGGCGGCAGCGGCTCCATCAGCGACGTTGTCGCACGGATCGAGCGACTGCCGATCTCGTGGTGGCACATCAAGGCAAGAATCATCATTGGCGTCGCCACGTTCTTTGACGCCTTCGACGCGCTCGCCATCGCCTTCGTCTTGCCGGTGCTGGTGCCGGCGTGGAAGCTGAATGGCCCGCAGATCGGTTTGCTGATCTCGGCCGGCTATCTCGGCCAGCTCGGCGGCGCGCTGTTCTTCGGCTGGATCGCCGAGCGCTACGGCCGCATCACGGCGATGTTCTGGTCGATCCTGATCTTCGCGATTATGAGCCTCGCCTGCGCCTTGGCCTGGGATTACCAATCACTTGTCGGCGCACGAATCGTCCAAGGTTTTGGCCTGGGCGGCGAGGTTCCGGTCGCCGCGGCCTATATCAGCGAGCTCGCGCGCGCCAAGGGCCGCGGCCGTTTCGTCCTGCTCTACGAACTGGTTTTCCCGATCGGGCTTGTTGCCGCCGGCTTCATGGGCGCATGGATCGTGCCGCGCTTCGGCTGGCAGTGGATGTTCGTCATCGGCGCGCTGCCGGCCTTTGTCGCCATGGTGTTGCAGCGGCTGCTGCCGGAATCGCCGCGTTGGCTGGCGACGCGCGGTCGCACCGCCGAGGCCGAGGCGGCCATGGCCAGAATCGAACGCGAAACCGAGCAATCCACGGGTCAACCGCTGCCGCCGCCGCAAAAAATCACGGTCGGCGGGCCGCTTACACCCTCGTGGTCCGATCTGTTCGGCCCATTGTATCTGCGACGAACGCTGGTGGTTTGGGTCATCTGGTTCGCCACCTATTTCTTCAATTACGGCCTCGTCGTCTGGCTGCCGACGATCTACGCGACGGTGTTCAAGCTGCCGCTGCAGCAAGCACTGCAATACGGCTTGATCACCCAGGCGGTCGGGCTGTGCGGCGCCTTGATCTGCGCTTTGACCATCGATCACGTCGGCCGGCGGCCGTGGTTCACGCTGGCGTTCGCCGCCAATGCGATCGCGCTCGGATCGCTGTTCGTCCTCGGGCCGGACTCGCCGCAGCGCGTGCTCGTGCTCGTAACCTGCGGTTATTTCTTCGTCTCGGTGCTGTCGATCGGGGTCTATGTCTATACGCCGGAGCTTTATCCGACCCGAGCCCGCGCCATTGCCGTCGGCACCGCGACTGCATGGCTGCGCTTCGCCTCGGTCCTGGGACCTGCCATCGTCGGGTTTATCGTCGGCTCCGGGCTCGGCGCGGTGTTTCTGGTTTTCGCCGTCGTCGCTGTCGCCGGCGCGATCATAACCGGGCTGTTCGCAGTTGAGACCAAGCGCCGCGTGCTGGAAGAAATCTCGCCGTAGCCCCCGCTCCCCGTCGCGGCGCAAGGGTGTAGAGTGCCGCGGAAGCGGGCCAATGTGGCGGATGGATCGTGCGCGCGTTTGACTACAGGCCTTTCACCGGACTGCGTTGGGCTTTGGCCGCGGTTGCGGTTTTGCTGCCGGCAGCGGTGCTGCACGCCGCGCTATCGCCGGAGCAGCCGGACGTCACGGGTCCCACCTCCCTTGCCGGCCAGCTTCTGATCGCGTCGCCGGACATGCGCGATGCATTCGATCATGCCGTCATATTGATGGCGCAGCATAGCCGCGATGGCGCGCTCGGCATCGTCATCAACCATCCGCTCGGCACCCGACCCATTGCCGCCCTCCTTCGAGCGCTTGGCGCCAATGCCGACGGCGTTACCGGCAGCGTGCAGATATTTCTCGGCGGTCCGGTTGGCCCGACAACGGCCTTCGTCATTCACGACGCCGGCTATCGCCGTGACCGCACGCTCGACATCGACGGGCGCATCGCGCTCAGCGATGCCGCGGACGTTTTGGGCGATATTGGTGTCGGCAAGGGGCCAAGCAAAAGCCTCGTCGCACTCGGTTACGCCGGCTGGGCGCCGGCACAACTCGATGATGAGATCTCGCGCGGCGCCTGGGTGACAATGCCGGAAGATCCGAAACTGGTGTTCGACGACGATCGCGCGAAAGTGTGGACCGACGCCATGGCGCAATATAAAGCCGAGCGCTGAAATGGAAGATTTTCACGGCGTTTTTCCCTATCTGGTCTCGCCGATCGACGAGGCCGGGCGCATCAAATCCGGCGTGCTCGGCCGGCTCGTCGGCGATCTCATCGCCGCCGGCGTGCACGGGCTTACGCCGCTCGGCTCGACCGGCGAATTCGCCTATTTGAGCAATGCGCAACGCGCGGAAGTGGTGCGCGCGACGATCGAAGCGGCTGCCGGCCGCGTGCCGGTGATCGCTGGCGTGGCGGCAACCGCGACTGCGGACGCTGTCGCGCAGGCGCGTGATTATCAAAAGCTCGGCGCCGACGGCATCTTGGCCATCCTCGAATCGTATTTCCCGCTGGCGGAGCCGCAGGTCGAATCTTACTTCCGAGCCATTGCCGACGCCGTCGACGTTCCGGTCGTGCTCTATACCAATCCGCAATTCCAGCGCACCGATCTGTCGCTCGACGTCATTGCGCGGCTGTCCGAACATCCGCGCATCCGTTACATTAAGGACGCATCGACCAATACCGGCCGGCTGCTGTCGATCATGAACCGCTGCGAACGGCTCAAAGTGTTTTCGGCATCCGCGCATATTCCGGCTGCCGTCATGCTGATCGGCGGCGTCGGTTGGATGGCGGGGCCGGCCTGCGTCATTCCGCGGCAGAGCGTTCGTCTCTACGACCTGTGCCGCGCCGAACGCTGGGCGCAGGCGATGGCGCTGCAGCGGCTGTTGTGGCGGATCAACGAGATTTTCGCGCGCTTCAATCTCGCCGCCTGCATCAAGGCAGCGCTCGACATTAAGGGTTATGACGTAGGCGACCCGGTGCCGCCCCAGCGCGCACTTTCGCGGGAAGAGCGCAAAATCGTCGCGGCGGCGCTCGCCGACGTCACCGAACTGGCCGCGGCGTGATGCCGGCGCGCCATCGCGGCCGCCCCATTTGTTAATTTCTTCCAACCGATTCTTAACGCCTCGTTGCTAAACCTCCTCGCTCCAGTGCAGAGGTCGTTGTGGCATCGATCGGTTCGCAGTTCGCGCCGCGTGTCGCGCTCGGGCGCACCGTTTCGGCCATCGCCAGCGCGCGGCGCGCCGTCCTTGCCGATCGCTATGCGATCAATTCGTTCGCCGTCGAATGGCGGTGGCTCGCCGATCTTTTGCCGGTCGCGGACGACTGGCGCGATCTCGCCGGCCGCTCAATCGAATCGAACGTTTTCTATGATCCCAGCTTCGCGCTGGCAGCCGCCTCGGTGTTCGGCAACGAGGTCGGCGCCGTCCTGGTCTGGTCGGGGACGGCGCCGCGCCAGCTATTGGGATTCTTTCCGGCACGCGTCAGCGAGCGGCGTTATGGATTGAAGCTACCCGTCCTCGTCGGCTGGACGCATCCTTACGGCCCGCTCGGAACACCGCTGGTCGACCGTGGGGCGGCGGAGCCGGTCATAGCGGCGTGGCTTGCTTACATTGCCGGCGATCCGTCGCTGCCCGGATTATTGCTGTTGCCCCTGATTGCGGAGGACGAACCGTTTGCCCTCACGCTCGGCACGATTCTGCAGCGCATGCAAATGCCGTGTGCCGATTTTGCGCGGCATCATCGCGCCTTGCTGGCGCCGCGCCAGGACCGCTCGCACTATCTGGAAAATGCGATCTCGGCGCACCGTCACCGCGAATTGCGCCGCAGTGGAAGGCGTCTGTCCGACGCAGGCGCGCTATTGTTCACGACGGCATCCGAGCCTGCCGCGGTCGCTGCCGGCGTCGAAGACTTTTTCGCGGTCGAAGCGAGCGGCTGGAAAGGCGAAGCCGGAACCGCCGCCGCGCATCATGAGGAAGTGACGAGCTTCATCAAGGCGGCGCTGCCCGGGCTCGCCGAAGAGGGCAAGGTCGCGGTCCACCGCTTGCTGCTCGATGGCCGCGCCATCGCCGCCGCAATCACACTGCACAGCGGCGACACCGCCTGGTACTGGAAGACCGCCTATGACGAGAATTTCGCGCGTTTTGCACCTGGCGTGCTGCTCAGCGCGGCGCTGACCGAAGAACTCGCCGATGATGGCGCGATCGCCCGCACCGATTCCTGCGCCGCGCCCGGCAGTCCGACGCTTGATCACATCTGGAGCGAACGCCTGACCTTGTGCAACCGCATGATCGCGGTGCGGCCCGAAGCGCCGTTCGCGCGCGCCTGCCGGTTGGAGACGCTGCGCACCACCGCTATCGCGGCGGGCAAATCGATCCGCAGCCACATGTGCGGCTAGCGTTGACAAGGGCGGGCATTTTCCGCGTAGCTTGGCGATCATCGGAGGCGCATGGGCGTTCGAAAAGCAATGACGAAACCGATTACCATCCGCATGGGCGGCTATGGGCCCCCCACCACGTCGTTCTCCAAGGGTCTTAAGTTGATTGGCGACAGCCTGATCGCCGCGTTCGGCGACCGCGTCGACGTCAAGTATGTCTGGAACATCATGGATTTCGGCTATCGCGCCGAAGAAGTTTTATGGCTGGTTGAGGACGGTGTGCTCACGCTCGGCTATCAGTCATCGAGTTACCTCACCGACCGCGTTCCCGAGCTCGGCTTTGTCGATCTGCCGTTCCTGTTCCAGACGCGGGACCAGGCGCGCGCGGCGATGGATGGCGTGCTCGGCCGTTTTCTCACCGCCAAGATCGAGGCCCGCGCAAATTACCGCATCCTCGGCTGGTACGAGAACGGCTTTCGCCAGATCTCGAACCGCCTGCGCCGCGTCCAAGTGCCGGCGGATCTCAAGGATATGCGCATCCGCGTGCTGCCGAGCGAAGTACAGGCCAGGACCTTCGAATTGCTCGGCGCGGTGCCGGTGCGCTGCGATCTGACCGAGGCGATCGCCGGCATCAAGGCCGGCACGCTCGACGCCCAGGAGAACCCATTTGCCAATACCGTGACCTATGGCGTGCATAAATTCCACCACTTCCACACCGTGACCAACCACTTCTACATATCGCGGCCGATCTTCCTGCATCGGCCGTCGTTCGAGGCGTGGCCGGCGGACCTGCAAAACGCCATGCGCGAGGCGGTGGCGCGGGCGGTCGCGTTTCAGCGCGAGCTCGCCATTGCAGAGGACCGCGACGCCCGCGCCGCCATCGAAGCGGCGGGCTGCGAAATCACCGCGCTGACTGCGGACGAACATGCCCAATTCCGGGCCGCCGTCACGCCGTTGCTCGACGATGCGCGAAGGACCTACGGCGCCGAGCTATTCAACATGCTCTAGCTGTGGATAACTGCCGCTTTGTTGGGCGCGGCAGCGTCGACGCAATTCATTTGCCAAAGCGAATCAAGCTCTCATGGCTGGCCTCGGGACAAAAGCCATGAACGTGCGCTGGAATAGCATGACCGACCGCGAGAAGCTGGAGATCGTGCGCGGCGATGTGCACCGAATCGAGGCCACCTTGTCCGCATTGCTCTCCGAGCTGGACGTCACCTGGAATGCAATGAAAGAAACCCGAACCGAGCTCGGCAAAATCACCAAGGACGTGGCGACGCTACGATCGCTGTGGCCGCAGAAATATTCCAAGACTGGTTGAGCGAAGAACTGCTCTGGCCCGCAACGTCACCAAGGTTGCCGGCAACGCACAGACTATAACCCCACCTCATGGGCGTTGAGACGTTTGATCAATTCCTGCTGCTTGCGAAACGCGTCGGGAATACTGCCGTATTTGAGCGACGCCGTACAGTCGGCCAGCGCTTCCTTCAGTTTTCCCAATTGCGTATAGGCATAGCAGCGATGGTTGTAACTCACTGCCACGCCACTCTTGTTGTTGGTATTTTGATCGTAGAGATATTTGTATTTGTTCAAGACGTCCAACGCGCTTTCGTTGTCGTTACGGTTGAAATAGATCATCGAGATATCAATAGCAGCGTCGGTTCGAAAATCGTTCTCCGAATCCGCGACGACCGTCAAATCGCGCAACGCGGCATCCGGCTGACCCAAATCCCGGTACGCCACGCCCCGCCAATAGCGCGCCTGTACATTAGCCGGCTGATTATTGATTGTCTCGGTGCACGCGCGCACGGCGTCGTCGTAGGCCTTAAGCCGATAATAGCCGTAGCATATGAAGTGCTGGTCCTCGGTGTCGTTACCAAGCGCAATTGCGGCCTTCTCATAAGCGATCATATCGGCATATTGATTGAGCTTGTTGTAATCTCCCCCAATGTATTCGTAAATTCCTGCGACAGCCACGTCTTTCTCTTCTTGGCCGGGAAATGTTGCAGCTTCGGCATCAGCAAGCGCTTCACGGTCTTTTTGCAAGGCGTTGTCGTAAAAGCCCTTCAGGTACCATGATTCCGACACCGCCTTGTCGATGACATAGTTGTTGCCGCCGGGCTTATCTTCCTTGAGCTGCGTGTCGCTATGCATAGCGCTGGCAGCGAGTTGCAGAATGGCGCCGGAATACAAGCCGCTGCCATCCGCTTTCAGCATGTCGAAAAGAATGCGCTCAACGACGATGCCGAATAGATATCTGTCGGAGTGATCGTAGAGTTGCAGCGCCGTGACGACTTGATCTTCGAGCTGTGGCTTGACGATTCTCTGCATAGCGGCCGCGACACATTGCGTCCATTGGTCGAGATCCGACCCATTCGATGCGCAGACGGAAGAGGCGAAATTCAGCGGGTCGCGATAGAAACTGAGGTAAAGCAGCTTGAGCGGCGAAAATTGCGTGGCGCGGCCGGCGTATTGATCCACAAAATCATACATTTTATCGATGGTGCCGCCCCATCTCGGGTCCAGCGTGCCGAGAGCGATGTCATAGAGTGAGTAGAAGTCGGGATATTTGGCGATCGCCTCCTGGAAAGCGCGCTCGAAATTCTCCGACGAGCCTGAACCATGCAAGATTCGGAGTTTCAGATAGTAGTCGAATGGAATTCGATCGTTTAGCGATATGGCGGCGTCGACATCGGCAAGCGCCTTTGTCATGTAATCTTTGAACGCAGCCAAATGATCGGTTTTAGTATCTTTCGCAAAATGATCGCCGCGATCGAACCAGCCCATGGCGTAGTAATATTGGGCGCGAACCAGTAAGGGGACCGCATGGCTCTTATTCTGCGCCGCCCATTCATTCAACCGCGATTCAAAGACGGGATCGCTTACATCTGCGACGCCTTGGATGAAATCGCTAAATGGATAGAAACGCCAAATTTGCAGGCGGCTGTTCGCCAAAACCTCCGCTGTAATCTTGCTCGCGGTCGCGTAGTCTCCTCGTTTGATGGCGTTGCGGGCGCGTGTCGCCTTTTCCGACGTCAGCTCGATGGTCCGAGGCTTGATATTCAGTTTCGCCGTCTCGACATTGATCGCGGTCGCAACTTCACTGGACGATGATTTCTGTTCGAGCGCGCGACCGATGTAAATGCCCGCCGTGGCGACAAACGCACCGACCCCGATCGCAACGACTACGATCAGGAACGAGCGAGAGCGCGTCGAAGTGGATCGGATATCCATTGCCGACGCTTCTCGCTGAGTTAGAGGGCCGGAGCACGGGCAACGACGAGCGACCATCGCTGCGCGAAACGACCGAAGAAACCGCCCAGCGGTTTGCCGTGGCGCGGCGCTACCGTTACGTCGACGTCGATAAGTTTTACCACTTCCTCGGCCACGCGAGAGCTGAGCTTGAAACCACTCGGAATACGACTGAGCCCGAACCAGCCGCGCGCCATCGCAGTGCCGAGAAAGCGACGCGCGGAAAGATCGCCGGCGCTCGACGCGCGTTCGAGCAGTGTCAGCGTCTCCTCACGCTTTTGGCGCCAGTGCGCCGACATCAAATAACACCACGCCAATGGGAGCATCGCAGGCGCAAGGCCTCGCTCGACGCCGGTCCTAAGAACCGCCTCTGCTTCTGCAAAGCGCTTTGACTGACGATAAAGCCGCCCGAGCTCGAGCAATCCGTAGTCTGATCCGCGTTCGTAAGCGCGACGGTACCAAGCTTCGGCCTGCTGCAGGTTTTGTGGCACGCCTCTGCCAGTCTCGAAGTCGATACCCACCGGCACCATGCTCCAGACCGACCCTTGCTCGGCGAGCGCGAGATATTCATTGAACGACTGAGCCGGGTCGGTTTCTTGGAGGCCGTCAGCATGAAGTATCCGTTCCTGGTCAGCCTCTTGCTCCCAAAGCGCCATCTTGTTGATTTGCGTATCCATCCAAGCAAGCGTGCTGTTCTGGACCGCCACATTTGCCGATTCGCATATCTTGCACAGGATGCATTTCATGACTCGATCTCGCTGTCGGTTGTGTCTTTTGCGCAGCGAAACCGTGGGGCACAAATTGATGCCGAATTATAAACCAGATTGCGCAAACCGGCGGCCTTCGGCCTTCTGGTTTATGCAGCCTTGCTCAAGTCAGTCGAATATTATCTATTCGGCGACCAGCCGCCGCGGTGCGGAGCTAGCTGCGATGCTCATCCGGCGCGGCGAGGATCAGCGACCAGAACACCTTGTATTTCGATTTCGGCGTATAGACCGCGGCGATGCCCATGCGGGTGACGCTGGCGTTGAGCATATTGGCGCGGTGTGGCGGCGAATCGCGCCAGCCGGAGAACGCCTCGGCGAGCGTGTGGTAGCCGGCGCCGATATTCTCGACGGCGACCGCGGCGTCGAAACCGGACTTGCGGATGCGTTCTTGAAACGGCGCGCCGACATCATGGTCGAGCTTGCCCTTGGCCGCCATCACCTGCGCCTGCGCAGCGGCAAGCTGCATTAGTTCGGGATCAAGCGTGACCGGCCCGAAGCCGTTGTTGCCGCGGTAGCCGGAAATTATCGACTGTGCCGCCGCGGCATCGAGCACGGCGTCCGGCTGCGCCAGGTCCCGATAGAAAGTCGGCTGGCCCGAGGGCGGCGCATTGTCGGTGCAGCCGGCGAGACCCGCCGCAGTCAAGACAGCGCCGCACATAGCGAGCGCGGCAAGCGGCCGGATCATTGGAAATCCCCCAAGCGAACGCGCGATAGTGCAGGCAAAAAGGTGTCGGAAGCGTGATGCAGCGCTGCGCCCGCCCTACAACGAGTCTCGCGCCGCATTCCTCATCTTTTGTTAAGGAATCGTGCGTCATTCCTTAACCTCAAAACAACCGGCCGATGGCTACGGTCGGCCGCTTGATCGGGCGCGCACGCGATGCTTGGCGGTCCATCCCTGGCTAAAGCCAGCCGCAATTGGAAGCTCATCGTCATCACGGGAGCGGCCGGCTTTGCCGTGGGCGTTCTAGCTTACCTGTTCAGCGGTCCCGGCTGGATCGTCGCGGCCTTCACGCAAACATCGGCGCCGGTCGCTGCCGCCGCCATGGCGACGCCGTTTGCGCTGGGCGCCGCCGCATTGGCCGGCCTTTTCGTCATCGACCGCCGCCGCGGCCAGGCACGATTACTGCGCGCTGCGCTCAATAACATGACCCAAGGACTGTGCATGTTCGACAGCGCGGCGCGCCTCGTGCTGTGCAACGATCGCTACATAGAAATGTATAAGTTGCGGCCCGAACACGCGCGCGCCGGTACGCCGTTGCACGATCTGCTGATGCACCGGCTTTCCGCTGGTAACTTCTCCGGCGACGTCGACCGTTACGTCGCCGACTGCCTCAAGCAGGTGGCCGAAGGACGCACCGAAACCAAGACGGCCGAGCTCAAGGACGGCCGGGTCATCGCCGTAGTCAGCCGGCCGATGCATGGCGGCGGCTGGGTGGCGACACATACCGACGTCACCGACCAGTTGCTCGCCGAGAAGGAGCGGGATTCGCTGCGCCAACGCGACGAGCGGCGCCGTTCGACCGATGCCGCGATCTCCTCATTCCGTGCCCGGGTCGAGACCGTGCTCAAAACCGTCAGCCAGAGCGCGAGCGCGATGAAGTCGGCGGCAAAGACGCTGTTGACGACGTCGGATCATACGCTGCAGCGCGCCGAGGGCGCAGTGCACGGCTCCAACGAAGCGTCCAGCAACGTCGAAACCGCGGCGGCGGCCGCCGCCGAGCTCTCGGTCTCGATCCGCGAGATCAGCCGGCAGCTCGGCCAGGCCAATGACGTGGTGCGCAGCGCCGCCGCTAATGCCACCGCGACCAACGAGGACATTGCCGCTCTGGCCCATGTGGCGCAGAAGATCGGCGACGTGGTCAAGCTCATCCAGGACATCGCCGGCCAGACCAATCTGCTCGCGCTTAACGCCACCATCGAGGCGGCACGTGCCGGCGAAGCCGGCCGCGGTTTTGCCGTGGTCGCCTCGGAAGTAAAATCGCTCGCAGTGCAGACTGCCAAGGCGACCGAAGAGATCACGCATGAGATTTTGTCGGTGCAAGCGTCGAGCGGCAAGGCCGTCGCCGCGATCCGCGAAATCACCCAGCGCATGCAAGACATCAACAGCTATACCAGCGCGGTCGCCATTTCGGTCGAGCAGCAGGAAGCGGCGACCGGCGAGATTTCCCATAATGTTGCCAGCGCCGCGACCGGCGCCAAGGGAATCGTCGCCGCTTTGGGCGAAGTCGCTGGCGGCGTAACGCAGACGCGCTCTTCGGCGCAGACGATGCTGGCGGCCTCCGAAGAAGTCGAAAGCGCGACTGAAAAGCTCCGCCGCGAAGTCGAAGAGTTTCTGGGGATGGTGGCGGCTTAGGCTTTTTCCCGCTCCGCCGAGCGGGGTCGGATCTCGATCACCGCCCCGCCGCATAGCCCTGCATGCCCCGTGCATTGGCGGCGGCGCGGCGGCGGCGGCCGGTACGCGATGCCGCCGTGAGCCGGCCCTCCGACCAATCCGGACCGACTTCGACGATGTGACCCCGACGCTTGAGCTCATCGGCGGTTTTCCTCGGTACGCGGCCTTCGACCACCAGCACGCCCGGTCGCGCCGTGCGCGGCCAGAACGAGCTCGGGAAATGCTCGGAATGCCAGGCCGGCGCGTCGATGGATTCTTGGAGATTCATGCCGGCATGGACGTGGCGCATGAAGAATTGCGTGATCCATTGATCCTGGCCGTCGCCGCCGGGCGAGCCCCAGGCGAGAGAAGGTTCGCCGTCACGCAGCGCCAATGTCGGCGACAAAGTCGTTCGCGGCCGCTTGCCAGGCGCCAGCGCAGCAGGATGGCCCTCTTCGAGCCAGAACATCTGCGCGCGGGTGCCGAGGCAGAAACCGAGCTCGGGAATGATCGGCGAGGAATGCAGCCAGCCGCCCGACGGCGTCGCCGAAATCATATTGCCGGCCTGATCGACGATATCGAAATGCACGGTATCGCCGCGCATCGCGCCCATGCGCCCGACTGTCGGCTCTCCGGCGCCAAGCGCTCCAACGTCAAGACTGCCGACGGTTGGCTCCCCGGCGCCGGCCACGGCGAGGCCGGCCTCACGGCGCAGCTTCACCACGGCGCCGAAGCCTTCGATCGAGCCGGGCCGCTGCTCGAGCGAAGCCCTGTCGGTGACGAGCTTACGGCGCTCGGAATTGTAGGCCTCGGACAACAGCGTCGTCATCGGCACTTCGACGAAATCCGGATCGCCGTAGAACACTTCGCGATCGGCATAAGCGAGCTTCGAGCATTCGACGATGGCGTGAATGAAGTCCGGCCCCACCGGATCGAGCCCGTCGAGATCGAAGCCCTTGAGCAGCGCAAGCTGCTGTAGGGTTACCGGGCCCTGTCCCCACGGGCCGGTCTTGCACACCGTGTAGCCTTTGTACTCGTAGGTCAGCGGCGCTTCGATATGCGGCGTCCAGCGCGCCATGTCGTCGGCGGTGAGTACGCCGCGGTGCCGCTTGCCGCTGGTGTCCATAATCTCCTGGGTGCGGCAGAAGCGGTCGATGGCCTCGGCGACAAAGCCGTGGCTCCATGCTTTGCGCGCCCGCTCGATCTGCGCGACGCGGTCGCCGCCGGCGCTTTCGGCTTCCTTGACGATGCGGCTATAAGTGGCCGCGAACGTCTTGTTGGTGAACAGCGAACCGGTTGGCGGCACTTCGTTGTTCGGCAAATACACCGCCGCCGAGGTCGGCCAATGCTCGCGGAACAAAGCGGCGACCGTGGCGATGGTGGCGTTGGCGCGTTCGAGCAGCGGATGGCCGTTCTGCGCGTAGCCGATCGCCGGCGCCAGCACGTCGGCTAGCGCCATGGTGCCGTAGTCACGCAATAGCAGCATCCAGGTCTCGAAGGTGCCGGGCACGACGGCGGCGAGTAGCCCGGTGCCGGGAACGAGGTCGAGCCCCTCACTGCGGTAATGCGCGATGGTGGCGCCCGCCGGCGCAACGCCTTGACCGCAAACCACCTCCGGCTTGCCGCGCCGCACATCGTAGAGAATCACTGGCACGTCGCCGCCCGGCCCGTTCAAATGCGGCTCGACCACCTGCAACGTGAAGGCGGTCGCGACCGCCGCGTCGAAGGCGTTGCCGCCGCGTTCGAGGATGCCCATGCCGACCGCCGTCGCGATCCAGTGCGTCGTGGTCACGACGCCGAACGTGCCCTCGATCTCCGGCCGCGTCGTGAAGGTGCTCGGATTGATATTGGTCATAAACAATCTCTTGCTGAGGTCGCCCCTCAGAGCGGTCCATCCGGCTGTGTGGGCCTTATTGCGCACGCTTTGGCCGGCGCATAGAGAATGTACCGGGCCGCAGGCAGCGCTACCAGTAGGAGGAAGCGGACGTGCCGAGACCGACATTGAAGGTTGGAATGGCGGGGCTTGGCGCCGTCGGCCTCGGCGTGGCGCGCCGGCTCGAAACCGGCATTCCCGGGCTTGTTCTCGCGGCCATCGCGGTGCGCGATCCGGACAAGGCGCGGCGCAATCTGCCCGACGCCGGCAGCCGCATTTCGATCATGCCTGCCGAGGCGCTGGCGCAGTCGTGCGACATTGTCGTCGAGTGCCTGCCGCCGGACATGTTTCGCAAGGTGGCGACTTCGGTAGTCGAAGCCGGCAAAATCTTCATGCCGCTTTCGGTCGGCCAGCTTCTGGAAAATTGGGATTTGGTGGAGCAGGCGAAGCAGACTGGCGCGCGCATTCTGGTTCCGACCGGCGCGCTGCTCGGCCTCGATGCGGTGCGCGCCGCCGCCGAAGGCACCATCCATTCGGTGACCATGGTCACGCGCAAGCCGCCAAACGGACTCGAAGGCGCGCCCTACCTGGTCGAGCGCGGCATATCGCTCGCGGATCTCAAACAGCCGACGAAAATCTTCAACGGCAGCGCGCGCGAGGGCGCGCGCGGCTTTCCCGCCAATGTCAACGTCGCCGCGGCGCTCAGCCTCGCCGGCATCGGCCCGGACAAGACGCGGCTCGAAATCTGGGCCGATCCGACAATTACGCGCAACACGCACCGCATCGAGGTCGATGCCGACACCGCGCGGTTTTCCATGATGATCGAAGGCGTGCCGTCGGAAAACCCGCGCACCGGCCGCATCGTGCCATTGAGCACGATCGCCACGCTGCGCGGGTTGGTTTCGGAGCTGAAGGTGGGGACGTAAGCGATACTATCTCGACCCGGCCGGCGCCGGCGTGAATTTCAACGCCACGCCGTTCATGCAGTAGCGCAGCCCGGTCGGCTTCGGCCCGTCGGTGAAGACATGGCCGAGATGGCCGCCGCAGCGGTGGCATGAGACCGCCGTCCGCGTCATGCCGAAGGAGTGATCCTCGGTTTCGTCGACCGCGTTAGGAATCGGCGCCCAAAAGCTTGGCCAGCCGGTGCCGCTGTCGAACTTCGTCTTCGAGGAGAAAGCCGCTAGGTCGCAGCCGGCGCAGCTGAAGGTGCCGGCGTGATGCTCCTCAAGGAGCGGGCTGGTGAAGGGCAATTCGGTGCCTTCCTCCCGCAGGACATTATATTGCGCCGGCGTCAGTAGCTTGCGCCACTCCGCGTCGGTATGGGTGACTTCGTATGGGTGTGTCGCCGCGGTCGCGGCGTGCGGCCGCGCCAGACGGAAAACGGCGAGCCCCAAGCCCGCGGCGCCGGCGTAGAAGAGATGTCTGCGAGTGAGCATTTGTTCCTCCCAAGCGCGCCAGCGGCCCTGCCGCTTTGCGTGACTAACTTCACAGCCGTTATACGTCAGTTCAGCGCGACAAAGACTTCAACGCGAGCAATTTGATGACACCGCAGTAAAAGCTCACATAGAGTTGATCTTCACCGCCGGAAGCCCTCCGCGATGCGCCCGCAGGCGAACCCGGCTTTCAGCCCACGCTTTTGAGCTTTATGGTGCGCGCGAGAAAATCAGGGGGATCGCGTGGCTTCCGCCGTCGAAATCAAAATATTGAGCACGACCGCCATGAAAATGGTGTTCGAGGAGTTGGCGCCGCGTTTCGAGCGTGAAACCGGCAACCGCTTCTCGGTCAACCTCGGGCCTTCTCTCGTGCTTGAAAAACGCCTCCTTGATGGCGAGGCCGCCGATGTCGCCATCGTCACCGGCCCCGGCGCCAAGGAGCTGACCGAGCGCGGCAAGATCTTCGCCGGAAGCCTGGTCGAGGTGGCGCGTTCGCTGATCGGCGTTGCGGTCCCGAAGGGCGCGCCGCGGCCGGATCTGTCATCGGTCGACGGATTCAAGCGAGCTTTGCTGGCGGCAAAATCGATTGCGCTGTCAAAACCGGTCGGCGGCGGCGCCAGCGGCGCGCATATGGCCAAGGTGTTCGACGAACTTGGCATGACCGAAGCGATGGCAGCCAAGGCCAAATACGGCGCCGGAGGGGCCGCCGGGCTCGCCGGGCTCGTCGTCCTGCGTGGCGAAGCCGATATTGGCATTCAGCAGATGGCGGAGCTCATCGCCGTTGCTGGCATCGACGTGGTCGGCCCGCTGCCGCCGGATATTCAGAGCGCCACGATGTTCACCGCAGGCATCCCGACCAACGCCAGCCACCCCGATGCGGGCCGCTCCGGAATCGAATTCCTCACCACGCCCGCCGCCAAAAGCATGATCAAGGCGAAAGGTTTGGAGCCGGCGTGATCGGGTTTTTCCTTTTCGATCTCTAAGGCATCTTGCTTTTCAGCACGTCCGGATTGACCACGTTGATCGGCGCTCCGGAGGCGTAGGCGTTTACCTGATCGAAAATTTCGGTGAACTGCGTCTCGTATTCGTCGCATGTCACGTAGCCGATATGCGGCGTGCAGACGACATTGCTCATAATCAGCAACGGATGATGCGGATCGAGCATCGGCTCTTCCTCGAAGACGTCGACCGCGGCCATTCCGGGCCGCCCTGCACGCAACGCCGCGACCAGCGCGCCGGGCGCGATCAGCGGCGCCCGGCTGGTATTGACGATAAGCGCCGTCGGCTTCATCCGCGCCAAGTCGACCGCGGTCACGATGTGGCGCGTCGCCGGAACGAGCCGCATGTGCAACGAGATGACGTCGCATTCTGCAAAGAACTGCTCCTTGCTCAACGCCGTTGCGTAGCCGTCGGCGCGGGCTTTTTCGAGCGTGTCCGGGCGCGCCCACACCAGAATGTTCATGCCGAAAGCGCGGCCGTAGCCGGCCACGACCCCGCCGATCCGGCCGTAGCCGTATATGCCGAGCGTCTTGCCGCGCAGCGTCGAACCGACGCCAACCTGCCATTGCCCGGCTTTGAGCGCGGCGACGTGTTGCGGGATGAGCCGCAGCGAATCCAGGATCAGCCCGAAGGTCAATTCCGCCGCGGCATAGGACGGCGTGCCGGAATGCTGGCTCGACGAAACGACGATGCCGAGCCGCGAGCAGGCCTCGATATCGATATGCGGATAGACGCTGCGCTGGCTGATGAGCTTCAGCTTGGGCAGCCGCTCAAGCAGCGGCGCGCGGATTTGCGTCCGCTCGCGGAACAGCACGAGGACTTCGGCGTCCTTTAAGCGCTCGGCCAGAGCATCCGTGTCCTGCACATGGTCGGTCCACACTGTGACATCGTAGCCATCGAGCTTGCGAAAACACGGCAGCGTGCGCAGCGTGTCGAAATAATCGTCGAGGATGGAGATTTTCATGGAATGAAAATGACTAACGAATGCCGGAAAGCGAATAATATTCCTCTAAATTTCTGTTCGCCAATCGCTATCACCGCTCTCCAAAAGAAAACCGGGCCCTTGCGGGCCCGGTTTAGTTCGTCGGCGTGGGGGCGCCGACGACACCTTCCAGAGGGGAACAACTGCAAGCATCCCGGTTGCCTATCTGGGAGGATTAGCAGCAACCGCGCGCTGTGCAGCAACACAGTCAGTATGCGATTCGCTCGCTGCCCCTACAACGCGACGCTTCACATGACAGCCATGCGGTATAGGCAAGTTGCGACGTTTGCGCGCAGCTCGTCATTGCGAGGAGCGACAGCGACGAAGCAATCCAGCCTTCCGCGCTACAACCGCTGGATTGCTGCGCTCCGCTCGCAATGACGCTCCGCGCTAGAAATTCCAGCGCTGCGCGTTGGCGACCAGGAAGTCGCGAAACGCCTGCACGCGGGCCACGGCCTTGAGCTCCTCGGGATAGACGAAATAGGCGTCGAGCGCGATCGCTTCGGCATCGCCGAAAAGTTGCACGAGCCCGTCCTCGACGAGATAGTCGGGCAGCATGGCGATGCCGAGGCCGCGCTGGCAGGCGCGCAAAATGCCGAGAATATTGTTGATGACAAGGTGCGGCTGCCGCGGCCCCTTGCCGTCGCGCGCCACCTCGATCAGCCAGCGCGACGGCTGCAGGTATGACGGTACGTTGCCGCCGAGCACCAGCGCCCGGTGCGTGTCGAGATCCTCGAAAGTGCGCGGCGTGCCGAACTTTTTGAGATATTCGGGCGAGGCGTAAACGTGGAAATGCACGGAAAACAGCTTGCGCTGGATGAGGTCGGGCTGGGTCGGCTGGCGCAGCCGGATGGCGACGTCGGCCTCGCGCATGGCGAGGTCGAGCTCCTCGTCGGTGGTGAGAAGCGTGATGTGCACCTCGGGATAGAGGTCGAGGAATTCGCCTAGCCGCGGCGTGAGCCAGTGCACGCCGATGCCGGGCGTCGTAGTGACACGCAGATCGCCGTTCGGCCGCTCGCGCGAGTCGGTAAGCTTGGCGCGCGCGGCTTCGAGCTTCATGAAAACTTCGTGCGCGGTGCGATAGAGGAGTTCGCCCTGCTCGGTCAGGATCAAGCCGCGGGCGTGCCGGTGAAACAGCGAGACCGACAGCTCCTGTTCGAGCGCGCTCACTTGCCGCGACACCGCCGATTGCGATAGCCCGAGCTGCTCGCCGGCATGCGTGAAGCTGCCGGCCTCGGCGGCGGCGTGAAATACTTTTAGCTTATCCCAATCCATTGTTGGTACTTTCTGCTCTCCACGAACGCGGGAGAGGTAAAATCATTCCGCTGCGGCGCTATAGGAAGCGTGCGCTTGCGCGGCCAGAAAACGTTCGGCTTCGAGCGCGGCCATGCAGCCGAGCCCTGCGGCAGTCACCGCCTGCCGATAGATCTCGTCGGCGACATCGCCGGCGGCGAACAGGCCCGGCACCGACGTCGCGGTCGAATGCGGCACGGTTTCGATATAACCGGAGGGCTTCATCTTGACCTGGCTCGCAACGAGCTCGGTCGCCGGCGCGTGGCCGATGGCGATGAAAATGCCGTCGACCGCCTGCTCGCTCACCGCGCCGGTCTTGAGATTCTTCAGCCGCGCGTTGGTGACCTTGAGCGGATCGTGCGTGCCGCCCACGTCGTCAAGGACGCTGTCCCAGATCACACCGATCTTGGGATGCTTGAACAGCCGGTCCTGCAAGATTTTCTCAGCGCGAAGGCTGTCGCGCCGATGCACCAGCGTGACCTTGGCGGCGAAATTGGTGAGAAACAGCGCCTCCTCGACCGCGGTATTGCCGCCGCCGATCACCAGGACCTGCTTGCCGCGATAAAAGAAGCCGTCGCAGGTGGCGCAGGCTGAGATGCCATAACCGCGGAATTTCTGCTCGCAGGGCAGATCGAGCCAGCGGGCTTGCGCGCCGGTCGCCAGAATCAGTGCATCGGCGAAATAGATGTCGCCGGAATCGCAGTCGAGCCGAAACGGCCGGCGCGCGAGATCGACCTTGCTCACGTAATCGGCGACGAGCTTGGTGCCGACATGGGCCGCCTGCTTCTGCATCTGCTCCATGAGCCAGGGGCCCTGGATCACGTCGGCATAGCCGGGATAGTTCTCGACGTCGGTGGTGACGGTGAGCTGGCCGCCGGGCGCCATGCCCTGGATCAGAACGGGATCGAGCATGGCGCGGGCGGCATAGATTGCCGCCGTGTAGCCCGCCGGCCCGGAGCCGACGATCACGACCTTGGCGTGGGTGGTGTTCGACACCGGTCCATCTCGATCGTTGCGGCAGGTTCGACCTGCCCGGATGCCGCAAAGCCGGCTGTTTGGCCCTTTGCCCGACTGAAAAATGCCCCCAAACCCGTGGCAATCGCCCGGGTTTGGCTGACACCCAGCCATTTCGAGGCAATGTAGGGATTCTCAGGAGCTATGCAAGATACGCAACCCCCCATACGCACAGGGAGATTTCGTCATGCGCCGGGGAGGGTCGGAGGCCGCAAGTGGATGTGTCCCAAGCGAACGGCGCGCGCAGCAATTCGGTTCGTCGCCTGCTATTCGGCAGTTACTTCCAATCGACCTTCATGACCTCATAGGCCTTGGCGCCGCCGGGCGTCACCACCTCGACCTGGGCGCCCTTTTTCTTGCCGACCAAAGCGCGCGCCAGCGGCGAGGTAATCGAAATCTTGCCCTTCTTGGCGTCCGCTTCGGGCTCGCCGACGATCTGCCAGACGGCTTTTTTGTCGGTATCCTCGTCGAGCAGCGTCACGGTCGCGCCAAAGGTGATGGTCTCTCCGGAAAGCTTCGAAACGTCAATGACTTCAGCGCGCGCCAGCTTATCCTCAAGCTCGGCGATGCGGCCTTCATTCAAAGACTGGGATTCCTTGGCGGCGTGATATTCCGCGTTCTCCGAAAGGTCGCCATGAGTTCGCGCGTCGGTGATCTGCTGAATGATCCGCGGCCGCTCGATCTGCTGGCAGTGCTTGAGCTCGGACTCCAGTGCGGAGTAGCCCTCTGCCGTCATCGGAATCTTGTCCATCAGTCTCAACCTCCAGTGCCTGCAGAGTCAAAAATTTGATCGCGGGCCGAAGCAGCTCCGGCCTACGATCACAAACCCTGGCTCTACACGTACCGTCGTTGTGGCCGCCCCGATGCTTGATCAGATCCGGCCCCGAAATAGTTTTGCAGCGCACACACCTCGAGGTCGCCCCCGAGATAGGCCCTGATGCCCTGCGCTGCGGCGACGGCCCCTGAGAGAGTGGTGTAGTACGGCACTTTATGCAAGAGGGCTGCGCGCCGGAGCGAGCGGCTGTCGGCCAGCGCCGTAGCCCCTTCGGTGGTGTTGAAAACCAGCTGCACTTCGCCGTTCTTGATGGCGTCGACAATATGCGGCCGGCCTTCGGCGACCTTGTTGATCTTGTCCGCGGCCACGCCCTGCTCGGCGAGGTAACGTTGGGTCCCCGACGTAGCCAGGACCTTAAAGCCGAGGCCAGCCAGGAGCCGCACGGCGTCCAGAATGCGTGGCTTGTCGGCATCCTTGACTGAGACGAACACGGTCCCGCTCTTCGGCACGCGCGTGCCACCGCCGAGCTGGCTTTTGGCGAAAGCAATATTGAAGTCGCGGTCGAGGCCCATCACCTCGCCGGTCGATTTCATCTCCGGGCCCAGCACAGTGTCGACCTTGTCGCCGAAACGCGCGAACGGAAACACCGCTTCCTTGACGCCGACGTGACCGGCAGCGCCCGGCTCGAACCGCTGCGGCTTGAGCTTAAAGCTCGCAAGCGACTCCCCCGCCATGATGCGCGCCGCGATCTTGGCGGCCGGAACGCCGGTCACCTTGGCGACGAACGGCACCGTGCGCGAGGCACGCGGATTGACCTCAAGGACGTAAATGTCGCCATCCTTGATGGCGTATTGCACGTTCATCAGACCGCCGACCTTGAGCGCCAGCGCCAGCGCCCTAGTCTGCCGATCGAGATCAGCGATCACTTTGGCCGAAAGATTGTGCGGCGGCAGCGAACAGGCGGAATCGCCGGAATGAATGCCGGCCTCCTCAATGTGCTCCATGATGCCGGCGATGTAGCTGTCTTTGCCGTCGGCCAGGCAATCGACATCGACCTCGACGGCGTCGGTGAGGTAGCGGTCGATCAAGAGCGGCCGCTTTTCCGAAACCGCGAATTCCGACGGACGGTCGAGATCGGCGGCAAGTCGCGTGACATAGCGGGCCAGATGGTTGGTATCGTGCACGATCTCCATCGCGCGGCCGCCCAGCACGTAGGACGGACGGATCACGATCGGATAGCCGATCGCTTCGGCAATTGCCTTGGCCTTTTCCGGTGAGGTGGCGATGCCGCTTTTCGGCTGGCGCAAGTGCAGGCGGTCGAGCAGATGCTTGAAGCGGTCGCGATCCTCGGCGAGGTCGATGGCGTCCGGTGAAGTGCCGAGGATCGGTACCTGCGCCTTGGCCAAGGACTCGGCGAGCTTGAGCGGCGTCTGGCCGCCGAATTGCACGATGACGCCGTGCAGCGTGCCGTTCCGTCGCTCGGTCTCGATGATCTCGATCACGTCCTCGGCGGTGAGCGGCTCGAAATAGAGCCGGTCGGAGGTATCGTAATCGGTCGACACCGTCTCCGGATTGCAATTGATCATGATAGTTTCGTAGCCGACGTCCTTGAGCGCGAAGCAGGCATGGCAGCAGCAATAATCGAATTCGATGCCCTGCCCGATCCGGTTTGGGCCGCCGCCAAGGATGATGACTTTCTTCTTGTCCGACGGCGCCGCTTCGTCGACGGCGTGGCCGTTAAACGGCGTCTCGTAGGTCGAATACATATAGGCCGTGGGCGAAGCGAATTCGGCGGCGCAAGTATCGATGCGCTTGAACACCGGCCGCACATTAAGTTCTCGGCGGCGCTGCGCGACCTCTTCCGCAGTCAAGCCGGTCAGGCGACCAAGTCGCACATCGGAAAAACCCACGGCTTTGAGTCGGCGCAGCGCGGGCGCCGTCTTCGGCAACCCCTTGTCGCGGATCTCGGCTTCCGTATCGACGATGCCGCGGATCTGCGCCAGGAACCACGGATCGATCCGGCAGGCGGTATGGATATCCTCGTCGCTCATGCCGAGCCGCATCGCTTGGGCAACTTTGAGCAGACCGTCGGGCGACGGCGTGCCGAGCGCGGCGCGAATGGCGTTCTTGTCGTCACCCTCGCCAAGGCCGGGAATGGCGATTTCGTCGAGGCCGGTGAGCCCGGTTTCGAGCGAACGCAGCGCCTTCTGCAGGCTCTCGGCGAAGGTGCGCCCGATCGCCATCGCCTCGCCGACCGATTTCATCGACGTGGTGAGCACCGGCTCGGCGCCGGGAAATTTCTCGAAAGCAAAGCGCGGAATCTTGGTGACGATGTAATCGATGGTCGGCTCGAACGAGGCCGGCGTGGCGCCGCCGGTAATGTCATTGGCGATTTCGTCAAGCGTGTAGCCGACCGCAAGCTTGGCGGCGACCTTGGCGATCGGGAACCCGGTCGCCTTCGAGGCCAGAGCCGACGAGCGCGACACCCGCGGATTCATTTCGATGACGACCAGACGGCCGTCCGCCGGGTTGACGGCGAACTGGACGTTCGAGCCGCCGGTCTCCACCCCGATCTCGCGCAACACCGCGATCGAGGCGTCGCGCATGATCTGATATTCCTTGTCGGTCAGCGTCAGCGCCGGTGCGATGGTTATGGAATCGCCGGTATGCACGCCCATCGGATCGACGTTTTCGATCGAGCAGACGATGATGCAGTTGTCGTTCTTGTCGCGCACCACCTCCATCTCGTACTCTTTCCAGCCGAGCACGGATTCTTCGATCAGCACTTCGGAGGTCGGCGACGCGTCGATGCCGCCCTCGACGATCTCGATGAATTCGGCCTTGTTATAGGCGATGCCGCCGCCGGTGCCGCCGAGAGTGAACGACGGCCGGATGATGGCCGGCAGCCCGATATCCTCGAGCGCTTCGAGCGCCTGGATCAGCGTCTTGATTTGATGCGAGCGCGGCGTCGCCAGCCCTATCCTGGTCATCGCCTCGCGAAACAGCTTGCGATCCTCGGCCTTGTCGATGGCGTCGGCGGTGGCGCCGATCATCGTCACGTCGAATTTGTCGAGCACGCCCATTTTGCGCAGCGACAGCGCGGTGTTGAGCGCGGTCTGCCCGCCCATGGTCGGCAACAGCGCAAAACCGCCGGGAACGGCGTAGCGCTCTTTTTCGATGATTTTGGCGACGATGTCCGGCGTGATCGGCTCGATATAGGTCGCGTCCGCCAAATCCGGATCGGTCATGATCGTGGCCGGATTGGAATTGACCAGAACCACCCGGTACCCTTCTGCCTTGAGTGCCTTGCACGCCTGGGTGCCGGAATAGTCGAATTCGCAGGCCTGACCGATGACGATCGGACCCGCGCCAATAATCAGGATCGAGGAGATGTCGGTCCGTTTAGGCATTGCTTCCGTATCTAGGCATTAAATCGCCGGGCACAAAAAAAGGGCGCGCAAGTCGCGCGTCCTTCGGGCCGGCGCCAGGGCCCGGCCCCGCGCGAGGGGGTCTTAGACCAGATTCGACGCTGTGGGAAGGCTGGCCCATGACGGTCGGCCGGCTCATCCCCAGCAGTCTCACAGGGCTTGCATTCGCCGGGAAAGTACCGCACGCAATCGAGAAATCAGCCTAATCAAATTGGCGGAGGATTTCGTGCCGGCGTCAATGCAAGGCGAACTGCAACCGACCGTCTATCGCTTCAAGTTCGGCAGCTTCGAGATCGCCAATATCCTGGACGGCAAGGTGGTCCGCGACGGCCTGCACCCGGGCTTCGGACCGGAGCGCAGCGCCGACGAGGCGCAGAGCCTTGGCCAAAGGAACGGCATCGAAGCGAACCGCTATGTGCATCCGTTCATTCCGACCGTGGTCAACACCGGCCGCGAGCTCATCTTGTTCGACACCGGCAACGGAGCGCTATCGCGTGACTACCCGCAATTGCGCAGCCGGCTGTCGGAAGGCCGGCTGGTCGATGGCTTGGCGCAGGTTGGCTACAAGCCGTCCGACATCGACATTGTCGTGATCACGCACGGCCATCCCGATCATATCGGCGGCTTGATGGACGGCGGCAAGCCGGTCTTTCCCAATGCGCGCTATGTCTTCGGCGCAACCGAGTTCGATTTCTGGAAGCGCGGCGAGAACGTGCGCGAGGCGCGCAAATTCAATCTGCAACTGTTTACCAAGCTGGCGTTGCCGCTCGCGGATCGATCGAGCTTCATCCAGCCGGGCGACGACGTGGCGCCCGGCATTCGCGCGGTCGACGTGGCGGGGCATTCGCCCGGCATGCTCGCTTATCACATCGAGAGCGAGGGCAAGCGTCTGCTGATCTGGGCCGACACCTGCGTCCACTATGTCATGGCGGTCCAGCGGCCCGAGTGGCATCTCGACGTCGACGACGACAAGGATAAGGCGGTGACCACGCGCAAGCGCATCCTTGGAATGGCCGCAGCGGAGAGATTGTTCGTCACCGGCTACCATATGCCGTTCCCGGGCATCGGCATGATCGATAAGACGGCTGACGGCTATCGCTGGGTGCCCGTCAGCTACCAACTTGAGCTGTAACGGCAGCGGGCACTATCCGGGCGGCGGCATCCGTTCGGGAAAGCGCGGAATAAATCCGTTACGGTTTGGCATCTGCACTTTCGGCAGCGTCTGCGCGTTGATCACTTCTTTGGCGTCGATCAATTTGTTTTGGGCGAGAATGTAGGCGGTAAGCGCGTAGACTTGATCGTCGGCCAAGGTTCGCGGCGAGGTCCACGGCATGGCACGCCGGATGTAATCGAACAGCGTGGTGGCGTAGGGCCAGTAATTGGCAATCGTCAGCGTCGTATCGTCGATGCCATTGCGCTTCGTGTCGCTGACGACCGGCGGAGCGGCCGGCGCGCCGCTGGTCGTGGTCGTCGCGCCCTTGCCGCCATCGCCGTGACAGGCGGCGCAATTATCGGCAAAAAACGAGGCGCCTTGCGCGGACGTTCCGCTGCCGGGCGGCAAGCCCGCCCCGTCCGGCTCGACATCGATATCCCACGCCGCCAAGTCGGCCGCACTGATTGGTTTGCCGAGATTGACGTTTTGCGCCAGCGCCGTGCTGGCGCCGAAGACCAACGACAAGCCGACCCACAGCAGGATTCTATGCATACGCATGAGTGACCTGTCCTTTCTGGTCGACCGCCCAGCTCGTGACGGCGTTGAAGTGATGATTTTCAAAAGCCAGCAGCGGCGGCACCGAGGGCAGTTCGCCACGCGCCGCAACAAATTGCGCACGCGTCGGCTGCGCGTTGCCGTCCTCGTCCCAGGCGCGGCTTTGCAACATGGCCGGACCGCCGCTCCATTGCCACGGCATCCGGAAGCGCGTGAATGCCATGCTCAGCACGGGTTGCTGCAGCGCGGCTTCGCCCCAGCTTTTTCCGCCGTCAGCCGAGACCAAGACTTTGGAGATTCTGCCCTTGCCGGAATAAGCGATCCCGGAAATTTCGTAGAAGCCGGGCTCATGCAGATCGCGTCCGGGAGACGGCGAGGTGATGAACGATTTCACCTCGTTGACGAAGTAGAATTGATAGGCCTTTCCGCTCGGCAACGGCTCGGTATAAACCTGCGACTCCCAGTAGCTCATCGCGGGTTTGGGCAACAGTTTGATCCGGCGCACATATTTGATGTTCATGTTGCCTTCATAGCCGGGCAGCAAGAGACGCATTGGATAGCCATTGCCTGGCATCAGCGGCTCACCGTTCTGATAAAGAACGATCATCGCATCATCCAATCCTTTGGCGAGCGGCGTGCTGCGCATCACATGCGCCGCATCGGCGCCCTCGGCGATGAACCACTTCGCTTTCGGATCGATGCCGGTCTCGTCGAGTAGCGTTGAAAGTTTCACTCCGGTCCATTCGGCGCAGGACACGAGCCCATGCAAACCCTGCACGTCGGTCTGCAATGGCTTTGGCGAAAACAGGCCTGCGCTGTTGCCGCCGCATTCGATGAACGCGATGCGCGACGTCATCGGATGACGCAGCAGCGCTTCGTAAGAAAAGATCAATGGCTGCTTGACCAGACCATGGACCAAAAGCTGGTGCACGGCCGGATCAATCTCCGGAACGCCGTCATGAACGATGGTGAAAAATAAGCCGCTCGGGGTGATCATGCCGTCGAGTAGTTGGTGCGGCGTACGTGACTGTGAGGTGCGCGGTTCGAAATTGGGATTGGACAGCGTGCGCACTACGTTCTTCGCGAACTTCGATGGCCTCTGGTAGGCGGGAACCGGATCGCCCGGTTGCTGTCCCCAGGGCGCTTCGGTCAGCGGATCGGCGGCGGCGCCGGTCGCGTTGAGTCCGACCCCCGCGCCAAAAGCGCCGGCAAAAGCAACGCCTCTTCCCAGCAGCGCACGTCGGTGCAGCAGGCCGTTGCCGGCGACCTGTTCGAATTTATTTCCACTCGTCGCGGTATTTGTCGTGGAGCGTGCCATGGTTTCACCTATCCGGCTCTAGTTCTTGATGCTGCCGTCGGCATTGAACTGTTTGATATAGGCCCACAGATCGTTGATCTGCTGGGGATCCTTCAGCCCGGCAAAAGGCATTTTGGTGCCGGGTATCATCGCTCTCGGATTGGCGATGTATTGCTTGAAAGTGGTCTCGTTCCAGACGATTCCCGAATTCTTGTTGGCGTCGGAGTAAGTGAAGTTGGCGGCCGTGCCGGAGTGGCGGCCATCGAGACCATTGAGCTCCGGGCCAATTTTGTTCTGCGCGCCGGGCCCGATTGAGTGGCAGACCTGACATTGATGAAACACATTGGCGCCGCTCGCCGCATCCTGTGCGGACGCTGTTCCCACACCAACGCCGATCGACATCGCCGCTGCGACCAGTATCTTCACGCGCAAAATCCGCCTCCAAATATTTCCCGCGGCGGCTATGGCTCGCGGGAAGAAAGATAGGCCGCGATGGCCAGCATGTCGTCGACGTCAAGTCTCTGCACCACGTTCTTCATCAGAGCCGCCGAAGGTCCCGAGCGCTCGCCATCCTGAAAGAAATAGAGCTGACGAACAATGTAGTTACCGTGCCGGCCGGCGATCGCGGGCGTCGTGCCGAGGCCCTTGAGTGTTGCGGCGTGGCAAATCCCGCATGCGGTCGTCTTGCCGCCGCCGGTCGTGACCAGCGCCTGACCTTTGGCAAGGCTGCCGGTCGGCGCGTAAACGACGAAACCGGAGCTCGGATCGCGGTCGAGTGCGGCCTGTTCGTTGTCGGGCAGTTCGACGAGCCGGTCGCCGATCGGCTCCGAGCCGCCGCCAGGAAGCGCCAGCCGTATGTTGCCGGGCGCAACATAGGTCTTGGGCACCGTGTCGGTTTCGACAACACGAACCCAGGGCCGCACCGGCAATGAAGCAAAATATGCGGCAGCCGATTGAAAGTCCTCGTCGGTCAGCGCTTGGGCGATGGCCGGCATTGCGCCAAAGCCTTTCCGAGCGCCGCTTTTGAAGTCTGCCATCTGCTGTACGATGTAAGGTGCCGGCAATCCGGCGAGATAGGCCGATTCATCGTGACCGGTGCCGGCCGGCAAATGACAGGAGCCGCAGGCGAATGTCGTGGTGCCATGGGCGACCACCGGCGGCATCGGCGGATGCAGGTCGGGGAACCAGTCCGGCGGGTTCGACAGATCGTCGATCTGTTTCGGCGTATAGGACTTCGTGCTTCCCGTGAGAGTTTTTGGCTGGTCGTCCCGTTTCGGCGTCGCCGGTTGAACTGCGTCGGCGACCGGGAATGCCCAGTTAGGCCGATCGACGGCATGGGCCATAGCCGGCAGGAGGGCGATGAACAGCGCCCACATCAACGTGCGCATGACATCCCTTTCTCACAGTCCGGGTTCATGGCTGCGATGCCCCCCGCCAGGGACATCGCGGATATAGGCTAGCGTAGTGAAGATGAAGCCGGCAACCCACAGGATACGTCTCAAGCGGCTAACCGGCGACGCTTGCGATCCGGCAGACGTCGATGCGACGTTGCGCCATATCGTGCCGCTGCTGCTCGACGGCGTGCGCGGCAAAAAAGCGCGGAGAGCTGCAAAATCCGCGTGACAACGCGTTTTCGTCGCCGGCTACCACATGCCGTTCCCGGGCATTGGCACGATCGATAAGACAGCCGACGGCTATCGCTGGGTGCCGGTCAGCTACCAATTGGATTTGTGAGCGTCCGATCGGCTTCGGCCGATCAGCACTACACCCGCCATCCTTCGGCCGTGCCATCGCGTTAGCCGATGAGCGCGACCCGGCGTGGTGTGATGTCGCTGCCCTCCATATGAGGGCGGGACTGTTGTAGGGTGGCGATCGAGCTGCCAGCGGGATGTGCCGGTGTCCCGCGGAAATTAACGGCAGCGACCGTGCCTGCGGCGGGCGAGTATCCGTAAAAACGTTCAGCTTCGATTGGTGCTTTCCGCGTGTCGTGGGAGCCCGTCGCGGCCGTGGGAGGACAAGCCATGAGACTTCCGCGTCGACGATTCTTGCATCTCGCGGCGAGCGCGGCAGCGCTTCCTATGGTCTCGCGCACCGCTTTCGCGCTCGATTATCCGACCCGTCCGGTGCGCATCCTGGTCGGTTTTCCGCCGGGCGCCGCGACCGATATCGTTGCGCGGCTCGTCGCGCAATCGCTCTCGGAGCGGCTCGGTCAGCAATTTATCGTCGAGAACAAGCCGGGCGCGGCGAGCAATCTTGCCGCCGAAACGGTCGCGCGCGCCACACCCGACGGCTATACGCTGCTGGCAATGACCGTCACCAACGCGGTCAACACCACGCTTTATGAAAAGACCGCCGATTTCAGTTTCATGAACGACATCGTGCCGGTCGCCAGCACGATCCAGTCGGCCAATGTGCTCGAGGTCAATCTGGACGTTCCGGTCAAGACGGTTCCGGAATTCATCGCTTACGCCAAGGCCAATCCGGGCAAGCTCAATTACGCCTCGTTCGGCACCGGCACCGCGCCGAATATGGCCGCCGAGCTATTCAAGATGATGACCGACACCAATCTGGTGCACGTGCCGTATCGGTCGAGCTTCATGCCCGATCTGCTCAGCGGACAGGTGCAAGTCGCCTTCACCCCGATTCCGCTCACCATCGCCAACATCAGAGCCGGCAAATTGCGCGCTATCGCGGTGACCAGCAAGACGCCGTCCGACGCGCTGCCCGGCATTCCCACCGTGGCGCAGACCGTGCCCGGCTACGAGGCCACCATCTGGCACGGCATCGGTGCGCCCAAAGGCACGCCCGACGACATCGTCGAGAAACTGCACACGGCGATCAATGCCGTGCTCACCGACGCGGCGGTCAAACCGAAATTCGACAATCTGGGCGCGGTGCCGACGCCGATGACCCGTGCGGAATTCAGCAAGTACATCGGTGCCGAAGTCGACAAATGGGCCAAGGTGATCAAATTCGCCGACATCAAGCCAAGCTGACGCGGCCGCGACGTTAAACGCCGAGATAGCGGTGCGCGATGTCGGGCGCGCTTGCCAGATCACGCGAACTGCCCGACCACACGACGCGGCCGCGCTCGATCAGATAATGGCGGTCGGCGATCCGCGTGATGGCGCCGACGTTCTTGTCGATCAGCAGGATCGATTGACCGCCTGCGCGCAGCTTGGCGAGACAGCGCCAGATTTCGTCGCGGACCAACGGCGCCAGGCCTTCGGTCGCTTCGTCGAGGATCAGCAAACGCGGATTCGTCATCAGCGCGCGGCCGATCGCCAGCATCTGCTGCTCGCCGCCGGACAAGAGATTGGCCATGCTGCCCGCGCGTTCGGCAAGCCGCGGAAACAGCGTCCAGACGCGTTCGAGCGTCCACGGTTCAGTGGCGCCGCCACGATTTGACGCGGTGGCGACAAGATTTTCGCGCGTCGTGAGGTTAGGAAAAAGCTGGCGCCCTTCGGGCACCAGGCCGATGCCGAGCTTGGCCACGCGATAAGCCGGCAGGTGGCGGATTTCGCCGCCGGCGAAGCGGATCGAGCCCGACGCCGCCGCGGTCAGTCCCATGATGGAGCGCACCGTCGTCGTTTTGCCCATGCCGTTGCGACCCATCAGGGACACCATTTCGCCCGTCGCGACCGTAAGTGAGACGCCGAACAGCACGCGGCTTAAGCCGTAGCTTGTCTCGACGTCGCGAAGTTCGAGAAGCGGCGCGTCAGCCATGCGCGGCCTCATCCTGCTCGCCGAGATAGGCCTCGCGCACCGCGGCATCGGCGCGGATCGCGGCCGGCTCGCCGGAGGCGATGATGCGGCCGTACACCAGGACGCTGATGCGATCCGCCAACGCGAAGACTGCGTCCATGTCGTGCTCGATCAGAAGAATGGTGATGCCGCCCTTGAGTTGTCGCAGCATCTCCACCAGCCGCGTGGATTCTTCCGGGCCCATACCGGCCATCGGTTCGTCGAGCAGCAGCAGGCGCGGCCGTGCCGCCAGCGCCATGGCGATTTCAAGCTGGCGGCGCTCGCCGTGGCTCAGTTCGGTGACCGGCACGTCGGCACGCTCCGCGAGGCCGGTGCGAAGAAGCGCGTCACGGGCCGGCTCGCGCAGTTGCGGTCCGCGCCGCGCGTTGCGCCAGAAGCGGAACGAATGGCCGGCGTGGGCCTGGACCGCGAGCGCGACATTGTGGAGCGCGGTGAATTCGGCAAACAGCGAGGCGATCTGAAACGAGCGGGCGAGCCCGAGCTGGCTGCGGCGATAGACCGGCAGCGCCGTGATGTCGCGGGCGTCGAAGCGGATTCGGCCTTCGTCGGGCGCGATCTCGCCGGTCAATTGCCCGATCAGCGTGGTCTTGCCGGCGCCGTTAGGGCCGATAAGCGCGTGCAGTTCGCCGCGCGGGAGTGCGAGCGAAATGCCGTCGGACGCCACCACACCGCCGAAGCGTTTGGTCAAAGCATCAATTTCAAGAATCGCTTCAGCCACGGCGCGCGCCCCCCAGCAATCCGTCGATGCCGCCGTTCACGTAGATCGCCACGAACAGCAGCAACGGGCCGAGGATCAGGTCCGGATAATCGGTGACGTGCGACAGGCCTTGTTCCAAGAGCAGAAAAGCCATCGCGCCGATCAGCGGCCCGAACATCGTGTGCATGCCGCCGAGCACCGCCATGACGATGAGATCGCCGGACCGTGTCCAGTGCATCATGGCCGGGCTGATGAAATTGGTTTGGTTGGCTAAGAGCGCGCCGGCGAGGCCGCACAGCGCGCCGGCGATCGTGAAACAGATGAGCTTGTAGCGAAACGTCGGAAAACCGATTGCGCGCATGCGCGGTTCGTTCGAGCGCGCACCTTGGACCGCCAGACCGAAACGCGAATTGACGATGCGCCACACCAGATAAAGGCTCGCCAGCAGCAAGCCGAAACACAGATAGTAGAACGCCGTCGCGTTGTTGATATCGAAAACGCCGAACCGGCTGCGGTGGTAGATTGTCAGACCATCGTCGCCGCCGTAGCGGTCGAGCCCGCTGGCGACGTAATAGATCATCTGCGCAAAGGCGAGCGTGATCATGATGAAGTACACGCCGCGGGTGCGCAGGCATAGCGCGCCCACCACCAGCGCGTAGAGAGCCGACGCCGCGACCGCGACCGGCCATTGCACGAAGCCAGAGCCGATGCCTTCCTTGGCCAAGATGCCGACGGCATAGCCGCCGATGCCGAGATAGGCGGCGTGGCCGAAGCTCACCATGCCGCCGAAACCCATGATCAGGTTCAGGCTGAGCGCTGCGATCGCCATGATGAGAATGCGCGAGAACAACGTCATGGCGAAGGGGTCGCCGGCGAGTGCCGCGTAAGCCGGGACCAGCGCAAGGACGATCAGGAGCGCGACGTTGACTACGACGCGCGGCCCCCCTCTGTCGCGCCAACTTTCGTGGCAAGCCCCGCGCCACTCGCTCATCGGCCTGCCGCCGGAAACAGGCCTTCCGGCCGCACCACCAGCACGACAGCCATGAGAAGGTAAATCGACATCGACGACAGCGCCGGTGCGAGCGTGGCGGCGGCATTTTCGCTCAAGTAGTGGTGCAGCAGGTCGGGGAGGAAGGCGCGGCCGATGGTGTCGATGACGCCGACCAAGAGCGCCGCGACGAAGGCGCCGCGGATCGAACCGATGCCGCCGATCACCACGACCACGAAAGCCGGAATGAGAATGTTCTCGCCCATGCCGATCTGCACGGTGAGAATCGGCGCCTGCATCAGGCCAGCGAAACCGGCCAGCGCCGCACCGAGCCCGAACACCAGCGTGTAAAGGAGTTTTATATCGACCCCGAGCGCGCCGACCATTTCACGGTTGGACGCGCCGGCGCGGATCAGCATGCCGAGCCGGGTACGCAACACCAGCACATAGAGCAGCAGCGCCACGGCGAGTGTGACTGCGATGATGACGAGGCGGTAGGCCGGATAGTAAAGGCCCGGCAGGATCTGCACGGCGGTGAGCATCTCGCTCGGCAGCGACAGCGTCATGCCGGCGGGCCCCCAAACCAGGCGCACCAGCTCGTTGAAAAACAGCAACAGCCCGAACGTGCCGAGCACGTGATCGAGATGACTGCGGCCGTAGAGCCGGCGTATCGCGATCACCTCGAGTACCATGCCGACGACGAGCGTGGCGGCGATCGCGAACGCTGCGCCAAGCACGAAGCTGTCGGTCCACGCCGCAAACGTGGCAGCGAAATAAGCGCCGAGCATATAGAGCGAGCCGTGCGCCAGATTGACCAGATCCATAATACCGAAGATCAGCGTCAAGCCGGCCGCCAAGAGGAACAGCAGCATGCCGAGCTGGATGCCGTTGAGGAACTGCTCGGTGAAATACAGCATGACTTCGCGCGATATTTAACCGTCATGCCCGCGCTCGTCGCGGGCATCCACGTCTTAGCTTCTTTCCAACTCCCAAGACGTGGATGGCCGGGACAAGCCCGGCCATGACGACGTAGTCGGACTTAGGACCGTTATCACTTCATCATGCACTTGTCGTGGAATCTGTCCTGGTCGTCCTTGACGATCAAAGCGACGGTCTCGAGCGCGTAAGAGCCGTCGGCGTTCTTCACCGCATCCTGCAGATAGAAATTCTGAATCGGGATGTGGTTGTTGCCGAACTTGAAGCCGCCGCGCACCGATTTGAAGTCGGCTTTCTCCATTTCCTTGCGCATGCCTTCTTTGTTGCTGAGGTCGCCTTTGACCGCGGTAATGGCGCTGTCGATCAGGCCGACGGCGTCATAAGTCTGCGCCCCATAGAACGACGGCGAGGCGTGGTACTTGGCCTTGTAGTCGGCGACATATGTCTTGTTGGCGTCGTTGGGCAGATCGTTGACCCATTCCTGGGCGCCGGGCACACCTACCGCGAGATCCTTCAGCCGCGGCAGCGACAGGTCGTCGATTGTGAATGCGGTGTAGAGCGGAATCTGGCCCTTCAGCCCTGCCTGCACATATTGGGTGACAAATTGCACGCCCGCGCCGCCCGGATAGAACGCGAAGATCGCATCGGGCTTTGCCGCGCGCGCCTTCGACAGCTCGGCGGAGAAATCAAGCTGATCGGGCCAGCGCGTCAATTCCTGGCCGACAATCTGGCCTTTGAAGGAGGTCTGCACGCCGGCCAGCATGTCCTTGCCGGCGGCGTAATTCGGACCCATCAGGAACGCCGTCTTGACGCCCTTCTCGTTCATGTAGCGGCCGACCGCGGCCGGCGTCTGGTCGTTTTGCCAGGAGGTCGAGAATACGTACGGCGAACAAAGCTCGCCGGCCAGCTGATTGGGTCCGGCATTGGTGACCACCGTCATGGTCTTGGAATCGACCAACGGCTTGAGCGAGGCGAGCAGCACGTTCGACCAGATATAGCCGACGACGAAATCGACATGGTCGGACTCGATCAATTCCTGGGTCTTCTGCACCCCGACTTCCGGCTTGAGCTGGTCGTCGGCATAGATGACCTCGACCGGTAGGCCGCCGAGCTTGCGGCCGTGCTGATCGAGCCCGAGTTCGAACGAATTCTTCATGTCGTTGCCGATCGCGGCGACCGGTCCTGAGAAGGTCGAGATAAAGCCGATCTTGACGGTCGTTTGCTGCGCCAGCGCCGGGCCGGCGAACAGCGCCAGCGCGGCCGCCGGAATTATCGTCATTCTTCTCATGGCGTCCCCCTTTGTTTGGCGCACATTACCGTGCGTAGGCACTCTATTGCCGTTTCAAGCTTAGCTCTATGGCGCGAATCGCGATTTGATCGCGGTCGGCCGCGCTAATCAAGCCGTAGCTTCGATCCTCGTCCGGCTCGTCTCGCGATTACGCCGAGATATATCGCTCAATCAGCGCCACAGCGCGACCAAAGGACCGTCCGATCCGAACACCGGATCGGTCGCTGGCAGCGGCACTTTCGGAATGTTGAGGATAGCCTTGGCGTGGTCGGGTTTGGTGCCGCGGCAGAGATTGTAATGGCCGCTCGGCGGATAAGCGCCGATGACGACCAGCGTCGGACTCTGCGCCAGGCACTGATGGCCGGTGCCGGCCGGCAGGATGACGACGTCGCCGGGCGTGATTTCGATCTTTTCGCCATTCTCACCGCCGAAGCGCACGGTGGCGCGCCCGCGGGCGATGCCCATCGCCTCGTGGATCATCGAATGGTAGTGGGCGTAAGGATAAATCCCGTTGCGCCACATATTGCCCCAGCCGTTGGCCGCGAAGGTCTTCTCGATCACGGCTTCCGGATCGGGCGAGCCGACGAGATCGATGCCGCCGCGGTACAGAACGAGCGGCAAGCTGGGATTGTTCGGAATCCGACCGTCGTCGGCAAAATTGTAGGTGATTGGGTCGGGAGCGCTCGTCGAGGTCGGCATGATGCCTCAATTCGCCAACAGCCCGGCAGTTCTACAGGCATTTAGGTTGAAAATTCATAACGCGGACATCGCCGCCGGCTCGACTTACCTACACCCGCTTGCCGTTGCGCATCATGTCGACAAAACGATTGAACAATAAATGGCTATCGCGCGGGCCGGGCGAGGCTTCCGGATGATACTGCACCGAGAACACCGGCCGGTTTTTCAACGCGAGGCCGCAATTGGAGCCGTCGAACAAGGAGACGTGGGTCTCCACGGCGTTGTCCGGCAGCGTCGTCCGGTCAACGGCGAAACCGTGATTCATCGACGTGATTTCGACCTTGCCGGTGACAAGGTCTTTCACCGGATGGTTGGCGCCGTGATGACCCTGATGCATTTTCATGGTCTTGGCGCCGACCGCGAGCGCCAGCATCTGATGGCCGAGGCAGATACCGAAAACCGGCTTTTGTCCGATCAAGGTGCGGATCACCGGAACGGCATATTCTCCAGTGGCGGCCGGGTCGCCCGGGCCATTGGAGAGGAAGATGCCGTCGGGCTTGAGCGCCAGAATGTCGGCGGCCGACGTCGTCGCCGGCACCACGGTAACCTTGCAGGCATTGCCGGCAAGCTGACGCAGTATGTTGCGCTTGATGCCGTAGTCGATAGCGACGACGTTGAATTCGGCATGGTCCTGGCGGCCATAACCCTCGCCCCACCGCCACGGCGTCTCGTCCCAGGTGAAGCGCTGTCCGGTCGTCACCATCGGCACCAGGTCCATGCCGACGAGCCCCGGCCACGCGCTGGCCTCGCGCTTGAGCGCGTCGAGATCGAAGCGCCCGGATGGCTCATGCGCGATCACCGCGTTCGGCATGCCCTTCTCGCGAATGAGCGCGGTCAGCGCGCGAGTGTCGAGCCCCGAAAGCCCGATGACGCCGCGGCTTTTCAACCAGGCGTCGAGATCGCGCGTCGCGCGATAGTTGGATGGGGCCGTGATGGCGGAATGCAGCACGACCCCGCGCGCGCCGGGCGTCGCCGCGAGGTTGATGGTCTCGATGTCTTCCTCGTTGGTGCCGACATTGCCGATATGGGGGAATGTGAACGTGATGATCTGACCGGCATAGGACGGATCGGTGAGAATCTCCTCGTAGCCGGTCATGGCGGTATTGAAGCAGACCTCGCCGACGGCATGGCCGGTCGCGCCAAAACCCATGCCCTCAAGCACGGTGCCGTCCGCCAGAACGAGAAGCGCCGTCGGCTTGGGCTCATCCCAGCGGGCCGGCGTCGTGGACGACTGCGGTTGTATCGGCATAGCGAAGGGCCTAAATCATTGCGGCTCGCCCGTAAGCCCCAACGGGTGCCATTGCGAGAGGCCTTAGCCGTGTTGCGCGACGATATCAACAGCGCCTTGAAAGAGGCGATGAAGTCAGGCCAGGCGCGTCGCGTCTCGACGCTGCGCCTGATCAATGCCGCTGTACTGCAGCGGGAAACCGGTGGCGCGGAGCGAACGACGCTGAGCGATGCCGAGATTCTCGACGTCATGGGCAAGATGATTAAGCAGCGCCAGGAATCACTCGACATCTACGAAAAGGCTGGGCGGGCCGAACTCGCCGCCCAGGAGCGCGAGGAGATCGAGATCATATCCGCCTACCTGCCGAAGCAGATGTCGGATATCGAAGCGGCGCATGCCATCTCGACCCTGATCAAGGACATCGAGGCCGAAACGCTCAAAGACATGGGCCGCGCCATGGCGGCGCTCAAGCAGCGCTTCGCTGGGCGGATGGATTTTTCCAAGGCCAGCGCGCAGGTCAAGAAACTGCTCGGCGGCGGCTAACGCTTGCCGCGCGAAAAGCCAATCGCGAGCATGGACAATAGGGCCATGACGATGACGGCTACACCGTAAACGTTGGCGGCTAATGTCAGCCCCACGATCGGCGCCAGAAATCCGGTCAGCACCGTGGGCAGGCTGAACGAGAGATAGCCTTCGACGTAGAAGGCCGACAGCAAGGCGGCGCGTTCGTCGGCCTTGGCCAGCGGCAGCACTGTGCGCATCGTGCCGGAAAACGACGCGCCAAATCCGGTGCCCAACACGATCGTGCCGGCGAGCATCAGCCAAACGAGTTGGGCTTGAACGCCGGCAAGTGTGATCGCGACACCCGTTGCCAGCGCGCCAACGCCGCCGGAAAGCACCCGGTTGGCGGGTATCGAGCGCAGCGACAACACGCTCAGTGCGCCCGTCAACGTCAAGGCGCTGACCACGAGGCCGCCGACCAGCGGCAAGGTAACGCCCGTCGCCGCCCGGACGAGCGCCGGCATCAGCGAAAAATAGAAGCCGCCCAGCGCCCACGATGCGATCGTCACCGGAGTCACCTGGATCAGCGCGGCGCGCGCCTGCCACGGTATGCTGACATGCGGGCGCAAGGACGCCATCACTCCGGTCTTGAGCTGCGCCGTCTCGGGCATATGCCATAGCACAAGCATTTCGACAGCCGACAGCACCAGCAGAACGAAATAGACAAGCTGGCCCGGGTCGGGCGCGTAACTGACAAGAGCTGCGGCGCCGAGACTGCCGGCGGTCAAACCGCAGAATGCGGTGATGCTGTTTAACACCGGCCCGCGGCTTCGATCGGTGTCGAGGATCGCGGCGCCAAGCGTCGCGGTGGCGAGCCCCGTGGCGAAGCCCTGGACGGCGCGCGCCGCGATCAATGCGAAGGCGGAATCGGCCGCCATGAACATGACCATCGCCGCAATGTTCAGGACCAGCGCGGCCAGAATCGCCGGCCGCCGTCCTATATAGTCGGACAGCGAGCCGACGGTGAGCAAAGCAGCCAAAAGGCTCAGCACATAAGCGGCGAAAATGATCGTCACCATGAAAGGCGTCAGGCCAAAACTCTCCTGGTAGTGATGGTAGAGCGGCGTCGGCGCCGCGCCGCTCGCGGAGAACGTCATGGCGGCGATGGCCGCGGCCACGGTCGTCGCCGAACTCGAAAGCGATGTTCGTGGCCGTTGGCCCACACAGGGGATGCAGGTGCTCATGGCTTGCTTCGTTAAAGAATGGTGTCGCGAAGTATGGAGGCTCAGAGCTTCGAGCCGCCATCGACGGCGATGATATCGCCGGTGACCCAGCGCGCTTCGTCCGAAACGAGGAACGCGATGACCGAGGCGACGTCGTCGGCCCGGCCGATGCGCTTGAGCGCCTGCATGCCCTTTACCGCCGTGCGGCCTTCTTCGGTCTTGGTGAAACTTGACATGTCAGTGTCGATCACGCCCGGGGCGACGGCGTTGACACGGATGCCGCGCGCGCCGAACGCGGATGCGAGATACTTCACCAGAGTGTTGATGGCGCCTTTGGTGCTGGCATAGGCCGCCAGTGTTCCGACCGCCGCGCGCGCGCCGAGCGAGGACAGGAACACGATGCTGCTGCCATCTCCCATGATCGGCAGCAACTGCTGCACCAGAAAATACGGCGCGCGGACATTGACGGCGAACAGGCTGTCGAAATCCTTGACCGTCATGGTCTCGAATGTCGTCGCGTTCGAAATCCCGGCATTGGCGACGAGAATGTCGAGGCGGCCACTGACCAGGTTGCGCACCTGCGCGGCAAGCACATGAGCGCCATCGGGCTCGGCGAGATCGGCGGCAATCGCGTCGGCGCGCCCGCCCGCGGCGCGGATCTGATCGACCACGGCTTTGGCGTCATCGGCGTTGCGGCCGTAGTGGACGATGACGCGGACGCCAGCAGCGGCAAGCGCCACCGCAGTGGCGCGGCCCATGCCGCGCGAAGCGCCGGTCACCAAGGCAACTTTGTTGGCAAGGTCGGTCATGATCGTCTCCTCGAAGCTCGGTTGACGAAGCCGTCAGGCATCGTCCGTGAGCATGAAGATGGCCTCGAGCTTGCGTTTGGACAAAGACTTTGTATGTTCTAGACATACTTTTGAGGCATGGATAGAATTATGGAATTGCGGCATTTGCGTTATTTCATTGCCGTAGCCGAGGAGGGCAGCCTGACCAATGCCGCCGCGCGGAGGCTGCATACGGCGCAGCCCTCGCTCAGCCGGCAGATTCGCGACCTGGAACTCGAGGTCGGCGTCAAACTGCTGGAGCGCGGCGCGCGCGGGATCGAATTGACTGCGGCCGGCCGCACCTTTCTCGATCATGCCCGGCTGGCATTGCTTCAGGTCGAGGCCGCCAGCGAGGCGGCGCGCCGGGCCGCGCAGTCGGACAAGGCGGCGTTCGTCATCGGCTTTCTAGCCGGGCAGGAACTGGTATGGCTGCCGGAGGCGCTGCGCATCCTGCGCGACGAACAGCCCGGCGTCGAAATCACCTTGGCCAGCCAATCCTCGCCGGAGCTTGCCGGCGCCCTGATGCGCGGCAAGGCCGACGTGGCGTTTCTCCGCCGCGAAGCACAGGCGCCCGGTCTCGCTTTCAAGTTTCTGGTCAAGGAACCGCTTGTCGCGGTGCTGCCGGCTGGGCATCCGCTGGCCGCGCGCAAGGACATCCGCCCGCAGGACTTCGCCGGCGAGACCTACATCACGCCAACCCGCGTCGCGCCCGTGCTCAAATCCGTTATCGAAGGTTATGCGGCGAGGTCCGGCATCACGCTGAAGCCCGAATACGACGCCGAGAATCTATCCTCTGTGCTGTCTTTGGTGACGTCGACCGGCGGCGTCACTCTGATGCCGCTCTACGTCCGCATGATGCTGCCGGCGTCGGTCGTGGTCCGGCCGCTGCAGGGCGAGCCGCCGACGATCGATCTGGTGATGGGTTACAGCCGGTCCAACACGTCGGCGCTGCTCAAGCGCTTTGTGTCGCGCGCAGAGGAATTGGTCGCTGGCGTCATGCAAAAAAGCGGCGCGGACGGTCTCTGGGTGAAGTGACAGGCCCGTTTTGGCTGCTTTGGCGAAACCGGTGGATCAGCGATAGTCTCCGGTGTATCTGGAGAACGACGGAGCGCCACCAAAAGGTGACAGGGAAGAAACATGATGCCGGCTTGCCGCAGCCGCCGGTCGTATGTATCGGGTCCGACGTCGCCGTCCGCGCCGATATCGATGCACTGCATTTAGCCGACAACGTTGTGCCGCGCGGGCGACAGATTTCATGACCAAGCGCAGGATTTTGGCCGGGCTGATCGGACGAAACATCCAGGGCTCGCTGTCGCCGGCGCTGTTTGCCGATGCGTTCGAGGCCGCCGGGATCGACGGCTATTACCATCTCATGGATGTCGATCGCATGCCGGGGCGGCAGCTGCCGCAGCTTCTCGACGCGATCAAAGTCGCCGGCTTCGCCGGCGCCAACGTCACCTATCCCTTCAAGCAGGAGATTATTCCATTGCTCGATGCGGTGGACCCGGAAGCCGCGCAAGTCGGCGCCGTCAACACCATCGCGATCGCGCCGGACGGCCGTACTAGCGGCTACAATTTCGATCGCCACGGCTGGCGCAACAGCTTCGCCGCGAGCCTCGACGCCGATAGCGCAGAGGGCGCGACCGTCGTGCAGGTCGGCGCCGGGGGCGCCGGGCGCGCGGTCGCCTTTGCTCTCATGGATCTCGGCGTTGCCGACCTTGTGCTTTACGATCTCGATAAGACGCGCGTAGACGCGCTTAAGGCCGATGTCGCCAAGCAGTATGGCGCAGATCGCTGCCGCGTGGCCGGCGACCTTCCGCGCGACATCGCGGCGGCCGATGGCATCGTCAACGCCACGCAGGTCGGCATGACCGGATTTCCCGGCAACCCGATACCCGTGGCTGCGCTTAAGCCAGCACATTGGGCCGCCGACGTCATCTATACGCCGGTCGAGACCGAATTCCTCAAAGCCGCGGCCGGCAAAGGCGCGCGCGTGCTGGGCGGGGCCGGCATGTGCGTGTATCAGGCGGTCGAAGCATTCCGGCTTCTGACCGGCATCGCACCGGACGTTGCACACATGCATCGTGCTTTTGCCAAAGGGTTAGCCGCACGCGACGCGGCGACGATTTGAGCCGACCGCATGATCGTGCCAATTTTCGCGAACCGATAACGGAGACATATGGATATGCCGGTTTGTCCTATTCGCGGCGTCCGCAGCGTCGAACTGGTCGTCAGCAATCTCGACGAATCGGCGCGGTTCTATGAGACTGTCTGGAGCTTGGCGCCGGTGGCGGCGAGCAACGAAGCGCGTTATTTCCGCGGCACCAGCGGCTATCATCACGTGCTCGGCCTGCATGGCGGTACGCAGCCGGCGGTGGTGCGCATCGCATTCGACGTCGCCGATCGCGCCGGCGTCGATGCCTTGTACGAAAAGATTTCGGCCGCGGGCGCGAAGCCCGGCAAGCCAGCGAAATTGACGACGGCCGGGGGTGGCTACGGCTTTGCCTGCAAGGACCCGGACGGCCGCAACCTCGCTTTTGTCACCGATTGCGCCGATCACGCCGACACCGCCGACGTTCCCGACCGGCCGCGCAAGATCGTCCACGTCAACCTCAATACGGTCGATTTCGACGGCACGCTGAAATTTTTCACCCAGGCGCTCGGCTTTCGCGTCGTCGACGATAATGCGCCGCTGTGGTTCCTGCATTGCGACAATTCCGATCATTGCTCGATCGTGCTGTGCAAGATGAACCTGCCCACCCTCAACCACATCGCGTTCGAAATGCCGGAGTTCGATTCCGTCATGCGCGGCATGGGCCGCATGAAGGACAGCGGCTATCCGATCGAATGGGGCCCCGGCCGCCACGGGCCGGGCAACAACGTCTTTGCCTATTTCTGCGGCCCCGACGAAGTGCCGCTGGAATACGCCGCCGAAGTGCTGCAGATCGACGACAGCTACCAGCCACGGCCGTCCGACTACTGGAAATTCAAGCCCGGCCGCTCCGATCAATGGGGCATCACCCAGCCGCGCTCACCGCGCTATTACCGGGTGCAGCGGCTGTTCGGCTTTACGGCCGATGGCGACCAGTTGGCTTAAGCCCGCTTCTTGCGCTTCTGCTGCATGTAGGAGCGCAGCACCGCGTTCATGCGCCGCTGATAGCCGGCGCCTTCCTTTTTGAAATAGTCGAGCACGTCCTCGTCAACGCGAATCGAGATTGCTTTTTTCTTCGGTGGGACGACCAGGACAGCTTCGGACCAATCGACATCTTTGAGGTCAGCCCAGGCCGGATCTCTGGCCATGGCTGCTTCAATTTCGGCATCAGTCACGCGATCCAAGTAATCCCAGTCGGTGCGGCTACGGCTACGACTTCGATCTGAGTCGCGGGAGTGCATCTTGGAGCGCTTGTCGTTCATAACCTCTTGCCCGCCTGATCGAAATGATACGCCGTTTGCCATTCCGCATCGTGAACACTGCAGTCACTTCTCGGCCTTCAAGAAAGCCAATCGCAAGCAACCGGTGCTCGCCTTCTCGCGATGAGCTCCAAATGAGATGTGGCCCATTAAAGATTTGGGGCGCATCGCGGAAATCAATTCGGTGTTCTTTGAGATTGATTTCA
>JBAQAB010000112.1:0-3324 GCA_049285535.1 Xanthobacteraceae bacterium | reverse complement strand
GCCAAGCTATGGACATGCTCGCGCAAAATGATGTTTTCCTCAATATCGATGGGCGCCTGCACACAAAGGATGCGGCCGCCGATCAGATGTTGCGAGAGAGCTTAGTGTCGTTCGCTGCCGGCAAGGCGGTCGCTGGTATGGGCACCGTGATTCTTTCGGGTCGGCGCGATCACCGGCGCTACGTGGCCCACGTTCTGCCACTCACGTCCGGGCAGAGGCGCAGCTTCGGTTCGGCACTCTCCGCCGTGGCAGCAATCTTCGTGCAAAAAGTGACCTTGGATGTTTCGACAGTTCCCGAGTTGATCGCCAGAGCGCACCGCCTTACACCCGCCGAACTCGCCGTTTTGCTCGCCATAATCGAGGTCGGAGGCGTGCCGGATGTTGCGAACATACTTGGATTGTCTCAGACGACCATAAAGACCCATTTGCGAAGCATTTTCAAAAAGACCGGCACTCGGCGGCAGGCTGACCTCGTAAAATTCATCGCTCAATTTGCCAACCCGGTCGCGGGGTAATTGCCTGAGGTCCAGCTATTCCCACTAAACGCCGGAAATCAGTGGTGACGATCCAACGGCCTGGTTGTTCAAAAGCTCAATTAAAATTCGTTTTCCTCATCCGATCGAATGAGGCGCTTCCGTTCGCGGGTAGTTATGATGGGAAACCAATGGGTGCCTTAAACTAGTAGTATTGGCGGGCGCGCCTCCAAGTCGTCGGCTTCATAGCAGGAGGACGGGATGAAGAAGTTTTTGATCGCAGTAACGGCGATTGCGGCCATGACGGCGTCGGCACAGGCCGCCACGCTGGATTATACCTTTTCGTTCACGGGGATCGACGGGACCTTGCCCGGACCGGTCACAGGCCTGATCGAATTACCTTCGAATTGTACCACCTGCAAAGCTACCGCGGTTATCATTGATAGCTGGCCGAACGCCTTCGATAGGGAGGGCACTTTGCCATTCGTTCTGAATCCCTACCTGTCGGTCGACAGCTTCGTAGTTTCCGGCGGGCAGTTGACGTCGATAAATTATGAATCAAGGGTAAATGGCGGTCCGGACGGCCTCTATGTCGACTTATTCACGTCTCCGGTTGACGCGAATTTGTATGACCCGACTACTACAGCGCAAGTCTATTCTACCACTCTCGACATCGCCCCGCTGACGGCCACCCCGCTCCCAGCAGCCGCTCCACTTTTCGCCGCCGGCCTCGGCGGCTTAGGTCTGCTCGGCTGGCGCAAGAAGCGGAAGAACGCCGTGCTCACGGCCGCCTGATCAAAACACCTCATCGGATTTCGGAGAGACCGCCGGCGGTCATCCTGTGTGCATCTGCTTGGGCTAATGCTTTGACCACGCCCAGCCTGTGATGAGAGCCGGTCCCGGAAATCTGCACAGGACGCTAAGTGGAGTTTCTGCCTGACAGCGGGCACGCTATGGCCTGCGAATCAGGAGAGACCATGTCGAGACGACCGCGCCGGAACCACACCCCAGCTTTCAAGGCGAAGGTGGCGCTTGCCGCCGTCAAGGGCGATCGGACATTGGCGCAGCTTGCCGAGCAGTTCGATGTCCATCCCAATCAGATCACCGCATGGAAGGCGCAGCTCGAGGGCGGCGCTGCCGATGTGTTCGGCCCGAGCGGCGGCAGCGGCGCCGCGCCGGCTGTGATCGACGTAAAATCGCTGCACGCGAAGATCGGCGAGCTGACGCTCGAAAATGATTCCTAAGAAACGACGACGCTAGGTGTAGGCTCCATGGGCTGGAGAACAAATCCGAATGCCCTAGCGCGCCGATGCAGATTATGGACCACCCGCGCACGGTAGCGTGTCTCATAGAACGACGCGCCGGGATCGACATACTCCATTCCATGACGCACGGCGTTATAGAACAGAACTGCGATCTTGCGCGCCGTGGCCGTCACCGCCTTGGCCTTGCCGATGCGCGCCGAGAGCCGCCTGTAGAATGCGCCCAGTGCGGTGTCGGTCCGTCCAACAGTTACGGCAGCAAGGCGCAGGAGCGCCGTAGCTCGACTTCCTGACCGGCGTGTTCGGGACGAGAGCACCTTCCCACCGGAGATCTTGTTGCTCGGCGCCAAGCACAGCCAGGAGGTGAAGTGTTTTGCGCTCGGCCAGGCGGAGAGATCATCGCCGCACTCAGCGATCAGCTTCAACGAGAGATAAGGACCGAGGCCGTCGATCTGGGTGATGTCCTTTCCAAGCAGCGCGAAGAGCGCCGCGCGGACATCGAAGGCTAGCCCGTTCGCTTGATCGGTACGCCGACGTGACGACGGCAACGAATCCGACCTATGCCCGCGATCGATGCTGAGTTCCTTCAACACGGCTTCGATCCGCACGTCGCAAGCAGACACCTTCTCGTGGTAAACCTCGTAGAGGGCGAGTGCCTGTTCGAGCGCAAAAAGATGCTCGGTTCGGTAGCTGCCGGTGAGCGCCTTCGCAATTGTCTCAGCGCTGGAGTGGCAACTGTAATGGCGCAAGCGCGCCAGCACCTCGGGGTCACGCTCGCCGGCAAGAATCGCGCGGATGATCCGCAGGCCGGTCGTGCCAGTGATGTCGGCGACGACGTGGTGGAGCTGGAGATTCATCTCTGTCAGCGCCTTCTGCATATGCTGGATATGCGAGGCCGCGTACTCAAGCAGACGCTCGCGCTGACGCACGTAGGCACGCAGCTCGGCGATCTGGCCTTTGGGTCGAAAGCTGGCACGCAGAAGCCCATGCGAATGAAGCCGCTGCAGCCACTGGGCATCGCTGACGTCGGTCTTGCGTCCGGGCACGTGCTTGGCATCGCGCGCATTGACAAGGAAGACAATAAAGCCACGGGCATCGAGCAGCTCGAAAATTGGAATCCAGTAAACGCTGGTCGATTCCATGACGACGGTCTCGACGCCGCATTCCGTGAACCAGTCCACCAGCCGATGCAGGTCGGCCGTGAAGGTGCCAAAACTACGGACTGGCTCAGGCGCGCGATCTGCTCTTACGGCAGCCATGTGCATGGTCGCCCCGATATCGATGGCAGCCGCGTTCGGATGCACCATCGGCATCGTGCGGTCGATTTTGGACTTCGATCTGTTGCGGTTCATTCTCCAATCCTCCTGCTGACACCAGTGGAAGGGCTGGGCTGCGCTATTGGTCAGATTCCTAAACGGGATCGCCGGGACGGCGTCACCACTCTCAAGTGCGCAACAGCCCATGGACCATGTTTTTTAACGGGGTTGCACGCCACCAAAATCATATCGGCCGCTCCCTTCCGGGCCCAACTTAGCGCCAACCCGTTTCTATCCCACAGGGGGCGCGCAGCGCCGTGCATAGTTTTTTAG
>JBAQAB010000111.1:0-15028 GCA_049285535.1 Xanthobacteraceae bacterium | reverse complement strand
GCAAGGCGCGCGGCGCGCTTGGCTGCGGTAGGCGGCTGAGAACTTCTTCTTTCGGTCCGAACTGCTGTTGACGGCCCTTGCCCATGATGAGGATGTAGTCGACGCCAGCGATCGCGCTCGGGCGGTGTGCCACCACGACGGCGATGGCGCCGCGCGCGCGAAGTCCCAGGATGGCCCGGGTCAGCGCCTCGTCACCCTCGGCGTCGAGGTTGGAATTGGGCTCATCGAGCACGACCAAGAATGGATCGCGGTACAGCGCCCGCGCCAGCGCGAGGCGCTGCGCCTGCCCGGCGGACAGCGCGCTGCCCTGTTCGCCGACCATTGTTTCGTAGCCGTCGGGGAGATTGATGATGAGATCGTGGACGCCGGCGGCGTGCGCCGCGGCGATGACGGCGTCCGCATCCGGCGGGTCCTCGAAGCGGGCGATGTTCTGCGCCACCGTGCCGTTGAACAATTCGACGTCCTGCGGCACGTAGCCGACGTGCCGGCCGAGCGCCTCCGGCGACCATTGATCCAGCGTGGCGCCATCGAGCCTGATCGCGCCGCGGGCCGGCGCCCAGACCCCGACCAGCATCCGCGCGAGCGAGGATTTTCCCGATGCGGTCGGACCGATCACCCCCAGCGCCTTGCCTGCCGTGAGCGTGAAGTTGACGTCCTGGCAGACGATGCACTGATGACCCGGCGGCGCGACGGCCGCGTTCTGCACCGCGAGCGTGCGCGCCGGCGGCTTGAGCGCCATTGGCGCGGCCATGGGAGGCAAATGGCCGAGCAATCGCGACAGCCGCTGCCAGCTTTGCCGCGCGCCGACGAATCCGCGCCAATTGGCGATCGCCAAATCCACCGGCGCGAGCGCGCGGGCGCTGAGAATGGAGGCGGCGATCATGATGCCCGGCGTCGATTCCTGATTGATCACAAGCCAGGCGCCGACAGCCAGAACCGTGGATTGCAGCAGCAGCCGCAGCACCTTGGAAAACGCGCCGAGCCCACCGCCGACGTCGCTGGCGCGTCCGCTCGCCGCCACGAAGTTGTGATTGAGGTCGCGCCAATGCTTGGAGATGCGGCCGCCCATGCCCATCGCCGTGATCGCCTCGGCGTTACGGCGGCTCGCTTCGAGAAGCGCGTTGCGCGCCACCGCGAATTGGGCGGCGCTGCGGGTCGGACGGCGGGTTTTTATCTCGGTCACCACCGTCAGTGTGACGAGGATGATGGCGCCAGCCAGCGCCGTGAGCCCGATCAGGTAATGAAACAGGAAGCAGATGGCGAGATAGACCGGCATCCACGGCAGATCGAAGAAGGCGACAGGCCCGCTGCCGGACAGGAAGCTGCGCACCGCATCGAGGTCGCGGATCGGCTGGGTGCCGTCGCCTTTGGCGCCGGCCTTGAGCGGCAGCCGCACGATCGCGTCATAAACCCGAAGGCTCATTGTCTCGTCGAGGCTGTGCCCAACGCGCACCAGGATGCGGCTCCTGATCATGTCGATCACGCCCTGCGCGCCATATAGCCCCGTCACCAGGATCAACAGCCCAACCAGCGTCGGCACGCTGCGGCTGGGCAGCACCCGGTCATAGATTTCGAGCATGAACAGCGCGCCGGAGAGCATCAAGAGATTGCTCATGCCGGAAAACAGCGCGATGGCGATGAAGGCCCGCCGGCAGGCGCCGAGCGCGGCGGCCAGTTCGGAACTCGCGAGCTGCTGTCGTGGCGGGCCGAGACTTTGGCTCATGGAGCGTGCGTACCATCGTGACGGGCGAAAGATGCCACCCGCGCTAGCAAACGACCGGCAGCTTCTATCCTACGCCGGAACTTGCGATCCCCCGACCAACTCAGGATCACTATACTCTTAGTTTCATGGAGTTACACCCGCATTGGGGCAGGTTCACGACCGTTAGTTAATAGCCGGGGCGATTATCGCTGTGCCTGATGGCGGTCCGATCCGGGCATCGGTCCCAGGATCCGGCAGCGGCTTACTCTGTTACCAGCCGCAGGCACCATACCTGAAATGGGCCGCCCGTCGGCGGGCCAAGCGCAGCGTCCCGCCACCAAACAAATAGCTGCGTTACGGCATACCGGCCCCTGAAACTCAGGGGCCGGTATGCCGTTTAACGCTGGCAGAGCAGATATGCTGCTGAAAGATTAGGAACGGGAATCGAGCGAGAGCCCGATGCTGAAGGCCTTCTGGCGCGTGGCGCCCTCGGTCCTCTTCAGCTTCTTGGCGATCTGCGACGCCGTAGTTTTCTTGCGCGCCATCGACTTCAGCTCACGGACTTCGGCCGAAGTCCACGAGCGCCGCTTCTTCTTCCGCTTAGCCATAATGCCTCCCTTTCAAGAAAGCCAGCTTGTATCCCTTACGGATGTAAAAGAAAAGCCGTTTGTTGGATGGGGATCACCTACGAGAACAACTGCCACATAGGCGATCATGGAACTCACGGCAATAGTGTCGATCGCAGATACGGCAGCCGAGTTAACAAATGCTTTTGTTAGATCGTTCTTAGCGTGCCGGAGCACAGGATGCAAATCGAACATTTGCAGATCCACCATTCAAGGATCCGACGTGAGATGGCCATGGGTAAACTCCCGCATGCGATTTTGTTGTCATTGCTTGGCGCCTGCCTCGCCTCGGCGTGGCAGCCGCTAGCGGCCGAGACGCCGGCACCGTCATGCGCCGGCGCGCAGCGACCTAAACAGGTCGCCGAGCTTTTGTTCGGCCGCGACGTCGGGCACCGCGACGGCGTCAGCGAGAGCGCTTTCGCGCATTTCGTCACCCGCGAGTTGTCGCCGCGTTTTCCCGACGGCCTCACCATCACCGACGCGACGGGACAGTGGCGCGATCCGGCCGACGGCAGGCTCGTGCGCGAAGCCACGAAACAAGTCGAAATCGTGCTGCCAGGCAATGCCGACGACCAAGCCAAGCTCGAAGCCGTCGTGACCGCCTACAAGCGCGAATTCCACCAGCACTCGGTCGGCGTCATCGTGCAGTTGGCCTGCGTGTCATTCTAGCAACAATCGCGGCGTGTGGGTCTTGCGGCTCCCGCGCGGCCTTCCTAGCTTTCACCAAGCGGAGGCAACAACCGGATTGTCGGGGCGGATCGATGAACGCATGCACGGACGATCTCAAGCTCGTCGCGCTCGATAAAGACGACATCGAGGTCGTTTCGGCGCACTTGCAAGACGCCCTGGTCAAGGTCAGCGATATCTTCTGGCAGCCGCGCGAGCACCGCTTCATGATGGCGCTCAACCGTTTCGACTGGATGAGCGCGGTCGACGGCAAGACCGACAACGCCGATTACCGGCGCTGCCGCACCGCGTTGCGCTTCGAGCGCGTCACCGGTTGCAAGTGTCGCAATCTCGACCAGACCGATAAAGCCGCGCTGCTCAATCTCCTCGCCGTCGAATTTGCCGAAAGCGATGCGCCAGCGGGCGTGGTGTCGCTGATATTCTCCGGCGGCGGCGTCATTCGTCTCGACGTCGAATGCCTGGAAGCGGAGCTGGCCGATCTCGGCGAGGTTGCGGTCGCGGCTTTGTGCCCGGATCACTTCGCCGCGGCCCGGTGACGGCTTAGCGCGCTTACGTCAGGCCGCGTGCGGCTGTCGCGCCGACGGCGCGGCAAAGAGTTTCATCAGCACGGCGATAGTGCCCAGAGTGGCCAGATAGACTACCAGCTGCATGGCGGTCGGCTGATCGACATAGCCGATCAGCGTGTGCAGCGCCCGGCCAAAAAAGCTGGAATCGCTCAAGATCCAGGAGGTGTCCCACACCGTCTGGTCGAGCGCGGTGACGATGTCGGCTTGCTCGAGGAACGCGATGGCCTGGGCCGCCATGCCGGCGGCGAGCAGGGCAATCAAGGCGCTGGTGACGCTGAACAGGTAGCGCGTCGGAATGGTGATGAGGCCGAGATAGGTCATCAAGCAGACCGAGGAGCCGAGCAACAATCCGACGAAGCCGCCGGCGACCATGGACCAGCTGGCGCCGCCTTGCGCCGCGGCCACGCCGTAGAGGAACAGCACCACCTCGGAGCCTTCGCGTAAGACCGCGATCGCCACCACGATGGCAAGCGCCAACAGCGATTTCGATCCGGCCACCACCGCCTCGCCGGCGGCGCGCAGCTCAGCGACCAGTTCGCGGCCGTGGCGCGACATCCACACATTATGCCAGGTCAGCATCAGCACCGCGAAGCCGAGAATGCCGGCGTTGAACACCTCCTGGCCGCTGCCGCCGAACAGGTCGGACAAACCGGTGGTGAACAGCGCCACCACGCAAGCGCCGAGCACGCCGGCGGCGACGCCGCCGGCGATCCACAGCGTGCGGCCCGCAACGCCCGCGGTCACGGCCATGACGATGCCGACGACCAGGCCGGCCTCGAAAACCTCGCGGAAAACTATCAGCAACGCGGCAAGCACGGCGACCTCACGATACTTTCATTCGACGCTCGACGTTCCATGTCACGGAACCACCAGGTAGCCCTGCGTCGCGTGGTGGAAATCGTCGTAGAAATTGTAGCGGCCGGGCTGCAGCGGCCGCACAAAGACCACGGCCTGGCTCCCTGCCGGGACGATCTTCTCGAAATGCAGATCGGCGCTTTCGAATTCGGACACGATCGGATTGAGATTCTGGACCTGGATTTCAATGGTCTTGCCCGGCGGCGCATGCAGTTCGGCGGGATCGAATTTCTGATCCTTGATCGTGATCGACAGCTTGACGGCATCGTCGGCGCGCGCACCGCCCGCCGCGAGCGCCAGCGTCGCGGCAACAACAAGCGACGGCAAGAATCGCCGACCAAACCCTTGGAGCGCGCAAACGTTCATCGCCGGCACAGCACCTTTCCTCGGACGTGAATGGATACGCAAGGAGTTGGGCAACCGAGGAGTTTTTGTCAATCTAAAAGCCGAATATTAGAATTGTTATAATCAGAGGGGACTGCTACTGAGCGCTGCCAAGCCGGTAGAATCGACAGCGACGCAGCGTCCGGACAGAATTCGGTTCAGTGTTATGGCCACCCATCTCGACATCCGCGCCGGCGATTTTGCCGAAAAATTCCGGGCTTTGCTCGAGATCAAGCGCGAGGCGGCGGCCGACGTGGGCGTGACCGTCCGCGCCATCGTCGCCGACGTCGCTGCCCGCGGCGATCGCGCGCTCAACGACTACACGCTCAAATTCGACAAGCTCGATCTCGATCGCGTTGGCGTCCGCGTGGCCGCGCCCGAGATCGCGGCGGCCGTTGCGGCGTGCAGCCGCGAGGCGCTCGACGCCCTCGAATTCGCCCGTTCCCGCATCGAGACTTATCACCGCCGCCAGGTGCCGCAGGACGATCGCTTCACCGATGCGCTCGGCGTCGAGCTCGGCTCGCGCTGGACCGCGATCGAGGCGGTCGGTCTCTATGTGCCGGGCGGCACCGCGGCTTATCCGTCTTCGGTGCTGATGAACGCGGTGCCGGCCAAGGTCGCCGGCGTGCCGCGAATCGCGATGGTGGTGCCGGCGCCGGGCGGCGAGCTTAATCCGCTGGTGCTCGCGGCCGCCAAGCTTGCCGGCGTCGACGAGATTTTCCGCATCGGCGGCGCCCAGGCGATCGCGGCCTTGGCCTATGGCACCGCGACCATTGCGCCGGTTGCCAAGATCGTCGGGCCGGGCAACGCCTATGTGGCGGCCGCCAAGCGCATCGTATTCGGCAAAGTCGGCATCGACATGATCGCCGGCCCCTCCGAAGTGCTGATCATCGCCGACAAGACCGGCAATCCCGATTGGCTCGCCGCCGATCTGTTGGCGCAGGCCGAGCACGACGAGAGCGCGCAGTCGATCCTCATCACCGACGACGAAGCGCTCGCTGCGGCGACCGAACGCGCCATCGAAGGCCAGCTCAAGGGATTGGCGCGCGCCAAGATCGCCGGCGCGTCGTGGCGGGATTTCGGCGCCATTATCCTGGTACGCCATCTCGACGACGCGCTGCCGCTCATCGACGCCATCGCGCCCGAACACCTGGAAATCGTCACGGCCGATGCCGAGCGGCTCGCCGGGCGCATCCGCAATGCCGGCGCGATTTTCATCGGCGCGCATACCCCGGAAGCGATCGGCGATTATGTAGCGGGCTCCAATCACGTGCTGCCGACGGCGCGGTCGGCGCGCTTCTCGTCCGGCCTCGGTGTGCTCGACTTCATGAAGCGCACTTCGATCCTCAGATGCGGCCCGGAGCAATTGCGGGCGCTGGGCGGCGCCGCGATCGTGCTCGGCAAAGCGGAAGGGCTCGACGCCCACGCCCGCTCGGTCGCCATTCGGCTCAACCGGTAATGGCGCGAAAAGGCGCAGCGCAGGACAATACCGGCCGTCTGATCGCGGTCACGCTCGACGAAGCTTCCCTCGGCAGTTCCAACGACGACGTCGAGCACGAGCGCCGGGTCGCGATCTATGACCTCATCGAAGACAACAAATTCCGTCCGGTCGGCCACCACGGCGGACCCTACGTGCTGCAGCTCGGCATCAGCGGCAACCGCCTGGTGTTCGATATCCGACTCGCCGACGGCGCGCCGGTGATCGCCCATATGCTGTCGCTGGCGCCGTTCCGGCGCATCGTCAAAGATTATTTCGTCGTCTGCGACAGCTATTACGCGGCGATCCGCAGCGCGACGCCCGATCGCATCGAGGCGCTCGATATGGCGCGGCGCGGCTTGCACGACGAGGGCTCGGACCTGGTGATGGAGCGGCTCAAGCGCAAGATCGACATCGATTCCGATACCGCGCGGCGGCTGTTCACGCTGATCGCGGTCTTGCACTGGAAGCGCTGAGGCCTCGATGCCGCCTGCAGCAAGGCCGCCACTGGCCGTTTTGTTCGCCTGCCGAAGCAATGCGATCCGCTCGCCGATCGCGGCCGCGCTTTTCAGCCAGATTTTCGGACGGGCCGTCTATGTCGGCTCGGCCGGCGTGCGCAAAGGCGAGCTCGACCCGTTCGCGGTCGCCGCGATGGCCGAGGTCGGGCTCGATATTTCGCGGCACAAGCCGATAACCTTCGAGGAGCTCGACGAGCAGGAAGGCCTCAATTTCGATCTCGTCGTCACGCTGGCACCGGAAGCCCATCACCGCGCCCTCGAACTCACCCGCACCAGCGCCGTGGACGTGGAATATTGGCCGACCGCAGATCCGAGCGCCGTCGAAGGCAGCCGCGCGCAACGCCTCGATGCCTATCGCGAGGTCCGCGATCAGCTGTTGGCGCACATCCGCGAGCGTTTCGTCACGCGAGGTACGGGGAATGAATGAGGCCGACAGAGGTAGGGGCAGGTTTCAATCCCGCCCCTACGACGCCATGCACGCCAGTTGTGAACCAGCCCATCATCCGCTAGGTTCCGCGCCAATTTTGGCCGAGACATCGTCCACTGTCTCCGTAGAATGTCCCCGCAGGTTGTCGCGGCCAGACAGCAGGACTTTCCGGGAATCGAATGGCGAAGGAAGAACTTCTGGAGTTTCCCGGTGTCGTGACGGAATTGCTCCCGAACGCCACCTTTCGCGTCAAGCTCGAGAACGAGCATGAGATCATTGCTCACACCGCGGGGCGTATGCGCAAGAACCGCATTCGCGTGCTGGCCGGCGACAAGGTGCTCGTGGAGATGACGCCCTACGATCTCACCAAGGGCCGGATTACCTACCGGTTCAAATGATTGGTCGCCAAAAATTGGTGCTCGCTTCCGGCTCGCCGCGCCGGCTCTCGCTGGTCAACCAGGTTGGCATCGAGCCGGACGCGCTACGCCCGACCGACATCGACGAAACGCCGAAGCGGGGCGAACTGCCGCGCGCTTGCGCCACGCGGCTCGCCCGCGAGAAGGCGGAAGCCGCGCTTGCCATGGTGCGCATCGATGACGAGCTCAAAGGCGCCTACATTCTGGCCGCCGACACCATCGTTGCGGTCGGCCGCCGCATTCTGCCCAAGGCGGAGCTGCTCGACGAAGCGGCGCAATGCCTGCGGCTTCTCTCCGGCCGCAATCATCGCGTCCACACTGCGGTCTGCCTGGTGACGCCGAAGGAGACGTTCCGGCAGCGCTATGTCGAAACCCGCGTGCGCTTCAAAAGGCTCTCGGACGAAGACATCGAGGCCTATCTCGCCTCCGGCGAATGGCGCGGCAAGGCGGGCGGCTATGCAGCGCAAGGCATCGCCGGCAGCTTCATGGTCAAGATCGTCGGCTCCTATTCCAATGTGGTCGGCCTGCCGCTCTATGAGACCACGACGCTGCTCGCAGGCGAGGGCTATCCGATCCATTTCGGTTGGCTCAATACCGTCTGAGCTTGGCGCACTAAGTTACGCGCCCCATATTGCCGTCATGCCCGACGCCAAGAAACTCGGAAAATGCCCGATCTGCCGCAAGCCGGCCGACGACGTGTTCCGCCCGTTCTGTTCCAAACGCTGCGCCGACGTCGACCTGCACCGCTGGTTTTCCGGCGTCTATGCGGTTCCGGTGACGAATGACGAAGAAGAAGACGAGCGGCGCGAGGAGGATGGCGAGACGGCTTAGTTCCGCTCGTCATTGCGAGCGTAGCGAAGCAATCCAGGGACCTGCGAAGCGTCTGGATTGCTTCGTTCGCTGCGCTCCTCGCAATGACGGGGCTTGCGCGCCTATTCTGGACAGCGCGAAACCGAGCCTCTATAAGCGCGGCCCGTGGGCCCAGGTAGCTCAGTTGGTAGAGCACTGCACTGAAAATGCAGGTGTCGGTGGTTCAATTCCGCCCCTGGGCACCACCACTTTCCAAAGCAATTGATTTAGCTCCGGCCGGCCACCTTTCCGCTCACTTTGTCGACCATCAGTCGCCCTATCGGTCCTACCTCGCACAGAGCAAATGCATTCAGGCTGGGTTATCTCAAATGTCGGTTCGCTAAGAGCGTTCCGTCTGATTTTGCCGCTGCTTGTTGTCGCGCTCCATTCACCTATTGCACAGGCGCAAACACCGAACGATCATTTGATCGTTTCGCGCGAGCGAATTGGCCCACTGACCCTGGGTATGAGCGCCGCAGAGCTCGCGCAAACGATGGGTAATCCTTCAAGCAGGCGGCCTGGCGAAGTTGACCTCTACAGTTGGCGCGATTTGATCGCGACGGTCACCAAAACGGTCTGTGGGCCACGCAAATATGCACATTCAATCCGGCGTATCTGACTGCCCAGGGTCTGCACGTTGGATCAAGCGACGTTTCGGTCGTTGGCGCGCTGGGGAAACCGAACTATTCCAGGGTATTTAGCGCCTGGTGGGGCCCGTCATATTCCAATCTCTATTGGCCCGGGCTGATGATGAGCGTGCATCTCAAGGGGTACGATAATAATCATTCGGTCTGGAAAATTTGCGTCAACCATTTTGCGGCCATCGCGGAATAGCAATAAAGATCCGCCGATCGGCTCGGTTCGGTTTTCCGCCCGTCCTCATAGCTCTCGATAAGCGAGTGGCAACAAGCGCGCCAAGCGCAGCGCCCAGTCACGCCGCCCGCTCTGGTCTGCGAGCAAATCCTGGCGGATCTCGATCAGCACGTGATGCAGGCCGCGGCGCTCGGCATGCACCGGGATGGTGTAGTCGCTCTCATCGGTCACCGTGTAGGGCACGTTTTCGCCGATCGTAAATTCTTTTTCCGCGTTGAGCTGCGCGATGAGGCGGTGGGCGAAGCGCGGATCGCGATTGTACAGCACCGCGGCGTGCCAGGGCCGCGCCACGCCTTTGAAGACCGGTGTAAAGCTGTGCAGCGAAACCAGCGCCGTAGCCCGCCCGCTCTGCCGCCGCCGATCGAGCTCGGCTTCGATGCGGTCGTGATAAGGCCGGAAAATCTCGGTCGCACGCGCCGTCTTGTTTGCTTCGGTCAAGCCGACATTGCCGGGGATCTCCGTTAATTCGCTGACGGCAGGAATCGACGACGACGCGTCGAGCGGCCGGTTACAGTCGATCACGAGGCGCGAATAATTTTGCCGGATCAGCGCGGCATCGAGCGCATCCGCCAACAGGCGGCAGAGTCCGGCGATGCCGATATCCCAGCCGATGTGCCGCTGCAATTCCGCCGCGGCGAGACCGAGCCGACCGAGCGCGCGCGGGATCAAATTGCCGGCATGATCGGCGACCAAGAGGAACGGCGATGTCGCATCGGCGTTGCAAACCGCCACCGGCCGCGGTTCGTCCGCGGCCAATAGCTGCTTCGTCAGTTCATCCATCGAAACTCACGACTGCCAAATATGCGCGATATTTGGCCCAAGAAATGCATAACACCCCTATGGACGTCGTAGCACAAGTCAGGACGTCCGCCTTGGTCATCGAACGGGAAGCCGCCGCCACAGACCGAAGCAGTCAGCGATGAAGATTCGCGCCGGCTACGAGATTTCCTACGACTGTCCGCAACCGACGCCAATGATCCTGACGTTGAGCGTGCACCCGTCGCGCTTTGCCGATCTCATCACGCTCGACCGCATGCTGCTCGATCCGCCGATCGTGCCCAACACCTATCACGACAGTTTCGGCAATTTCTGCCATGTGATCCGAGCGCCGGCCGGCCGCCTGACGATGGCCGCGGACTTCGTGGTGGAGGACAATGGCGCGCCGGACGAAACGGCGCCGCGCGCGGAGCAGCACGCGCTGGAAGACCTGCCGGTGAACGTTCTCATCTATCTGCTCGGCAGCCGCTACTGCGAGACCGATCGCTTGTCGAATACGGCGTGGGCGCTGTTCGGCCAGGTTCCGAAGGGCTGGCCGCTGGTACAAGCGATCTGCGATTACGTCCATGATCGGATCAAATTCGGCTACGAGCACGCCAGCCCGGCCAAAACCGCCTGGGACGCATATACCGAAGAGCGCGGCGTCTGCCGCGACTTCGCGCATCTCGCGGTGACGCTGTGCCGCTGCATGAACGTGCCGGCGCGTTACTGCACCGGCTATCTCGGCGACATCGGCGTACCGCCCGACCCGTCGCCAATGGATTTTTCTGCCTGGTTCGAAGCCTATCTCGGCGGCCGCTGGTACACCTTCGACGCCCGCCACAACACACCGCGCATCGGCCGCGTCCTGATGGCGCGCGGCCGCGACGCCACCGACGTCGCCATCGTCAACTCGTTCGGGCCGTGCACGATGGTGGGCTTCAAGGTGATCACCCATGAGGTGACCGCGGACCTGTCGGCCACGACGTGAAGATCAACGACCGTCGCTGCACCGAAGTGGAATCCGCTTAGCGGCTTCCCCGCTTCTCATGCCGGCGGGCGGCGACGGCAAGGCCGAGCGCCGCAGCGAACGAAATGACGCCGCCGCTCGCCCACGGCAATCCGGCGGCGATCGCAAACAGCCAAGTGCCGATCGCGGGTCCGGCGGCGTCGCGCAAATCGGAGGCCACGGAGAATGCCGCCTGATACGTCGCCTGCGCGTTGTTCGGGGCGAACTCGGAAACGACCGTCTGCGCCAGCGGCCCGTAAAACATTTGCGATAATGCCAGTAGCGTTATCGCAGCGACGAGAGAGACCAGAGCCGGCGAAGCGAACAGAAAGGCAAATGCCATCGCCTGCATGAGGCCGCTGCACAGCACGATCGCGAAGCCGTTCATGTGCGAGGTCGCCCGGGTCAAGGGAAATTGCAGCACCACGCCAAGCGCGCCGGCATAGGCGAACAGTAACCCGATGCCCGACGCGGTGAGCGTGCCGGCGGCGTCGGCGTAGAGCGGCGTCACCGCCTGGATCCAGCTCAGCGCGATTTCCAGAACGGCGACCGGCAGCAGCACGCCGGCGAGACGGGAATCGCGAAATACCGCGCCCAGGACAAGAAGCGATTCGTCATCGTCATCCGCATCGTCGCTCGCGGATTTAGGCCGGGTTTCGTGCAGCGACATGGCGACGACGACGGCGGCGATCAAGAGCATTGCCGCCGCACCGATGAAAACCAGGCGGAGCGAGTAGATCGCCAGCAGCGCGCCGAGCGCGGGTCCGGCCATGCCGCCGGCATTCGAGAACACCCGGCGCAGCGCAAAATGCGCGCGGCGCGTTTCCGCCGGCACGACGTCGGCGATCACCGCCCCGGCGGTCGGGTGCAGGACGCTCTCGAAGACGCCGATCGCGAGCAGCACCGCCGCCGCGGCGATGGCGCCGTGGACGAAATACAGGCCGAGAAAGCCCAAGCCCACGCCCGACGTCGACACCAGGAGCACCGGCCGCCGGCCGATCCGGTCGGCAATGCCGCCGAGAAACGGCGTCGCCAAGAGTTCGCCGCCGGCGTAGCAGCCGAGCAACAGGCCGATAAATGCGATCGGGATGCCGGCGTCCTTATGCGCCCACAACGCGAAGAACGGCATCAGAATGCCGTCCGCGGCCGACGCGGCAAAAAACAGCAGCATGCCGATACGGGCGGCGCGCGGCGCCTGCGCGAAGGTGACGATGCCGGCGGTGAAAATTGCAAGAATTCGCTTCACGTCGAGACTCCCAACGCCCGAATCGCACCGGCGCGGCATGCGCAGGGCGAGATCGGAGCGCGTTGGGTGACGTGAACGCTTACGGCGCGGCAGGCCGCGCGCCGTTGCCTTTAGCGCGGAGTGTGCCGGTGCGCAAGCGCCGACCGATGCCGCGCCGATTGTTCGCGCGATCAACTTGCCTGCGGCATTAACCGTTCCGCATAACGCGACGTTAGAGCGCCGGCAGCACCGCGCGCGACAGATAGAGAAACAGGGCGACGCCCAAGAGGCCCATCAGCACGGCGAGCCCGATATCGAAGCGCTCGCCGATGCTCGGCACCTCGTTGTCGCTGTCGATGTCCTTGGCGGTGCGGGAAAACCGCAAGACCGCAACGACGATCATGGCGACGCCAATGGCGATGAAAGCGAGCCCGGCGACGTTGGCGAAGAGTTGCCCATGCGGACTGGGCTGCCGCTGCGCAATCTGCGGCGCGATGACTTGGAGAAACAGATCGAAGCGCTCGATCACGAAGCCGAAGGCCATCACCGCGATGGCGGTGCGGACCCAGGCGAGAAAGGTTCGCTCGTTGGCGGCGTGATCGCTGTAACGCTTGATCATTGGATCGTCCCGATGCGGTGGCGGGCTACTATAGCGCTGCGACAGCCGGTGCGCTTGCCGATCTGGCCGCAAACGGGCTAGTTGTTGCCATAACGTGCGACACTACGCCGTGCAAAAACGCACGAATGGGGAGTGAAACCATGACCGATGCCACATCCGGACAGCCTAGCCGCGGGCGCTGGTATGTCTTGCTGCTGATCAGCGTGATGTACCTCATCACCTATCTCGACCGCGTCAATATCTCGACCGCAGCGCCGCAGATCAGCAAGGAATTCGGCTTCGACAAGATCACCATGGGCTTCATCTTCAGCGCCTTCGTGTGGGCCTATGCGCTGTTCCAAGTCCCCGGCGGGTGGCTGTCCGACCGTTTCGGCGCGCGCGGCGTGCTTACCGGCGTCGTCGCCTATTGGTCGATCATGACCGCCGCCACCGCCGCGGCTTTCAGCGGCGCCTCTTTCATCATCATTCGATTCCTGTTCGGTGTCGGCGAGGCCGGCGCCTTTCCCGGCGCAACCCGCGCCATGCAGCTGTGGTACCCGCGGCGCGAACGTGGCCTGGTGCAGGGCGTCACGCATAGCGCCAGCCGGCTCGGCGCCGCAATTGCACCACCCATCGTGGTGCTGATCATGAGCGAGTTCGGTTGGCGGCCGGTGTTCTACATTTGCGGCGGCACCGGGCTGTTGTGGTCGCTGTGGTGGGCCTTGAGCTACCGCAACTTGCCCGAAGAGCACGGCCTGGTGAACAAGGCGGAGCTCGAGCTCATCCGCGGCCGCGGCCCGAACGGCGAGATCAATCCGCCGCCGATGGAAAAGCAGACCAACGTGCCGTGGGGCACTTTGGTCCGATCGGGCAACATGTGGGCGATCATGTTCGCCTATTTCACCTACGTTTATTGCCTGTGGATTTTCCTGAGCTGGCTGCCGTCCTATCTGATCGAGGTCCGCCATTTCACGCTGATCAAGGTCGGAATCTTTGCCTCACTGCCGCTGTGGGCCGGCGTCGTCGGCGACACCGTCGGCGGACTGGCGACCGATTGGCTGTTGAAGGTCACCGGCAGCGCCAAGATCGGCCGCCGCGCGGTGGCGATTGTCGGCCTGCTCGGCTGTGCGGCCTGCATCGTGCCGGCCGCGCTGACGGAAGACGCCTATATCGCCGTCTATGGGCTGACGGCGTCGATGTTCTTTCTCGAATTCACCATTGGACCGTCTTGGGCGGTGCCGATGGATACCGGCGGCAAATATTCCGGGACGGTATCCGGCATGATGAATATGGCCGGCAATTTCGGCGGCGCGATCTCCCCGATCGTGTTCGGCTATCTGGCCGAGGGCGGTAATTGGCAGGCGCCGTTCATCGTCGCGGCGGCGCTGCTGGTCTTCGGCGCCGCGGTGTGGGCGTTCTGGCTCGATCCAGACAAGCAAATCCTCGCGGCGTGATTGAGCCGTTGCTGTATTTTTACGAATGCAAAACCGGTTCATTAACGAAACGTAAATTGCTGTTGGCTACGTAATGGGCACGGTGGATAATCGCAGGGCGGAATCGCGCGATGCTTGTTGTCGTGGCCGCATGCCTCGTCATTTTGCTGGCAGGCGCGTGCGTCCTGCTTTATTGGCGAGGTAACAGCAGAGCCCATTTGGCGACCTTGGCCCTGAACAATATGAGCCAGGGCGTGATCATGTTCGACGCCGCCGCGCGCGTCGCCGTCTGCAACGATCGCTACCTGGAAATCTATGGACTGTCGCCGGACGTCGTGAAGCCGGGCGCCAAGCTCATCGATATCGTTCGCCATCGCTTTGCGAGCGGCAGCCTCGATCGCGATCCGGAAAAGTATTGCGCCGAGCTGATTGACCTCATGGCGTCCGGGAAGACTTTGAGTTTTGTGTCGGAACTGTCCGACGGCCGCTTCGTCGCCGTCGTCAATCGCGCCATCCCGGGCGGCGGCTATTGGCTCGGGACGCATCACGACATCACGGCGCGGCGCGCCGCCGAGCGAAAGAGCGCGCTGTTGAGCGAGCAGGAATCGCGCCGCGCCGTCATCGAGG
>JBAQAB010000110.1:0-7625 GCA_049285535.1 Xanthobacteraceae bacterium | reverse complement strand
GGTCGACGACCATTATCTGTTCACCATCAGGGACCAGGTCGCCAACAAAGGCGGCGCGCCGGTCACGCTGTTTCCCTATGGGCTGATCTCGCGCCACGGCACGCCGCCGGTGCTCGGCTATTACATTCTGCACGAAGGCCCGATCGGCATGATGGGCTCCGACGGCGAGAAGGAAGAGACCTATAAAAAGATGGCCGAGATCAAGAGCGAGAGCTGGGACGTCACCAACGCGTGGCTCGGCTTCACCGACAAATATTGGGCCGCGGTGCTGTTGCCGAACACCGATGCCAAGGTAAAGACCCGCTTCTCCGCCACCAACGTCAACGGCAAGGATATCTATCAGACCGATTATCTGGGCGACGCGCAGACCGTGGCGCCGGGCGCGACCGTGTCCACCGACTCGCGTCTGTTCGCCGGCGCCAAGGAAGTCTCCGTCGTCGGCATCAATTTCCCGCTCGGACCCGGCGGCTACAACCAGGCGCTCCATCTCAACCATTTCGATCTGTTGATCGACTGGGGCTGGTTCTATTTCATCACCAAGCCGATGTTCCTCGCCATCGACTACTTCTTCCATCTGGTCGGCAATTTCGGCATCGCCATCCTGATCGTCACGGTATGCGTCAAGCTCTTGTTCTTTCCGCTCGCCAATAAATCATACGCCTCGATGGCGAAGATGAAGGCGGTGCAGCCGCAGATGGCGATGATCAAGGAGCGCTTCGCCAACGACAAGGCGAAGCAGCAGCAGGAGATGATGGAGCTCTACAAGAAGGAGCAAATCAATCCCATTGCCGGCTGTCTGCCGATCGCAATCCAGATTCCGGTGTTCTTCTCGCTCTACAAGGTGCTGTTCATCACCATCGAAATGCGTCACGCGCCGTTCTACGGCTGGATCCACGATCTCTCCGCGCCGGACCCGACGAATATTTTCACGCTCGGCGGTCTGATCCCGTTCGACCCGACCATCATTCCGCTGATCGGCGGCTTCCTGCATCTCGGTTTCTGGCCGGCGATCATGGGCGTGACCATGTGGGTGCAGATGAAGCTCAACCCGGCGCCGCCGGATCCGACCCAGCAGATGATCTTCAACTGGATGCCGCTGATCTTCACTTTCATGCTGGCGAAATTCCCGGCCGGGCTCGTCATCTACTGGGCCTGGAACAACTCGCTCTCGGTGGCGCAGCAGAGCGTCATCATGCACCGCCATGGCGCCAAGATTCAGCTCTGGGATAATCTCAAGGGCACGTTCTACAAGCCGAAGCCGAAAGCGAAGCAGCCGGCGGAATAGACGCCGCCTTCCCCTGCGTTAACGCATTCCGTCAAGCCGCCCGGGCTCGAACCATGTCGGAAGACATGGTGCCCGGCTCGATGCCTTCTGCCTTGTTCTTTGGAACGACCTCCTTCCCAGGCACGTTACTGCTGGTGCCTCTGTGGAGGTCCTCGCGTTCGTCAGAGGCAGCAATGGCAGGCCCCTCGACAGCAACCGCCGTTCTTATCGTGGAAGACGAGCCTCTGGTTCGTTTCTGCGTGGTCCAGACCGTGGAAGAAGCGGGCTTCGCGGTGGTCGAGGCCGCCAATGCCGATGAAGCCATTGCGATCCTGGAGAGCCGCCGGGATATCCGGGTGGTCTTTACCGATATCCACATGCCGGGCTCGATGGACGGGCTGAAGCTCGCGCATGCCGTGCGCGATCGCTGGCCGCCGATCAAGATCATCGTCACGTCGGGGCGTGACAGGATCGGCCCGCGCGATCTGCCGGACGGCGGGCGCTTCTTCGCCAAGCCCTACGATCCGGGTGCAATAAAAGACACATTGCGGGCCTGGGCACTGTAGGGCCGATGGAACTTTGATCCAGTTTGAAACTTCTAGTTCCGTTGAGAGGACTGTTCGGGGAAGATTGCCGCTTGCCGTTTTGGGAGCGCCGTCAATTGCCCTTAATTGCACCGCTTTGATACGGACGTACCAATACCGAGCGTGAGCTCGGCCCCGGCTGACTTCGCTCGGTCTTCTCGGAGTGACCAGCGCTCTTGATCCGACACCACCGCTCATCGAAACGGCAGAGAAATATGTCCGGCGTCGTTACTTTTCACCCGAGAACCTCCGAGTTTGTCGCCGAACAGCCGGAAGGCACGCCGCCTTCCGACCTGACGGCTGAAGCGCTTAGCCTACGGGTCCGCCAGCAAGAGATTTTGGCCGAGCTTGGCGTGCGCGCGCTGCAAGGAACTCCGTTTCCGGAGCTCCTCGATCTGACCGCCCGGTTGACAGCCGAGGGCTTGGCGGCCGAATTCGCCAAAGTCCTGGAGTACATGCCGTTGGAAGGCCGCTTCCTGGTCCGCGCCGGCGTCGGTTGGGATACCGGTGTCGTCGGCGCAGCAACCATCGGCGCCGATGTGGCCTCGCCCGCCGGCTACGCCTTGCGCACCGGCAAGGCCGTCATCTCCAATCATCTCGAAAACGAAGAACGCTTCCGCACGCCGGAGCTCCTGCTCGAGCACGGCATCCGCCGCGCCATGAACGTGATCCTGCAAGGCGACGGCGAGCCTTATGGCGTTCTGGAGGTCGACAGCCGCTCCGACGGAGAATTTTCCGTCAACGATATTTCCTTCCTGCAAGGCGCCGCCAACATTCTCGGCATGGCCATTTATCGGCAGCGCGCCGAGCGCAACCTGACGGCGGCGCTGGAACGCCATCAGATCCTCGCCAAAGAGGTCAATCACCGCATCAACAACAGCCTGCAGATCGTGGCCAGCATGCTGCATCTGCAGACCACGACCACACAGAGCGAGGAGGTCCGCCACGCGCTCCGCGACGCCTCGAGCCGCATCGCGGCCATCGCGCGCGCCCATCAGCGGCTCTACGGCAGCGACCAGATCGGCGCGGTCGATCTCGGCGCGTATCTCACCGATATCTGCAACGATCTCGGCAAAGCGCTACCGAATTGCAAGATTCACGTCGCCGCCGCGCCCGGCCTGCACTGCGCCACCGATACCGCCATTCCGGTGGCGCTGTTGGTCAATGAGCTGATCACCAATAGCGCCTAATACGCTTATCCCGATGGCGGCTGCGAGGTGTGGCTCGACGTAGCGCGCTCCAACGGCGCGATTTCCATCGCGGTGCGCGACCGGGGAATCGGTCTGCCGGCGGACTTCGATATCAACTCCGGTAGGCGGCTGGGCATGCGCCTCGTCAACGCGCTCACCGCGCAAGTGCGCGCCGACCTGCAAGTGCGCCGCCACAGCCCCGGCACCGAGTTTTTGCTGACGATCCCGACGCCGCCGGCGCGCTAAGCGTCTGGGGCGCCCCGCTCGCGTTACACGATCAACATTCCGTCATGGCCCGGCGAGAATTTTCGGTAATGCCGATAATCTGATGATCGACAGCGCCTTGGTAGGGCACGGCGGCCGTAAGATCATCCGCCATGCGGCGGCGTCCGACCGGCTTCCAGGATCTGATCGGCTTTGAAATCTGCTTGCGGCTCGCTGCCGAGGCCGATCTGAAGACGGCTTAGGCGCCACGCACTATCAAATAATAAGAAGGCGTCCGCCTCGCGTGCCACGGACCGTGCGCCTACGCGGCGCGGACGCGGGAGAAGAAGGTCGCGACCTTGGTTTCGAGGTCCTTGGCACGCGACGACAATTCCGCCGTCCATTGGCCGATTTCGCCGACGGCGGTGGCGCTTTTGCCGACGGTGTGCTCGACCGATGCGATCTCGGTCGAGGCCTGCGCGGTGTGGCTGGCCGCGGTATGAATGCTCTCGGCGATATTCCGGGTGGTGGCGGCCTGCTCTTCCACCGCGGCGGCGATGCTGGTGGAAACGCCGGTCAATTCGCCGATCACCTGCGCGATGGCGGCGATTTCGGCGACCGAGCGCTTGGTCGCCTCCTGGATGGCGGCGATCTGGCGCGCGATGTCGTCGGTGGCGTGCGAGGTCTGGTTGGCGAGCGTCTTCACCTCGGCCGCCACCACGGCAAAGCCGCGGCCGGCTTCGCCGGCGCGCGCCGCCTCGATCGTCGCATTGAGGGCCAAGAGATTGGTCTGCGACGCGATCGCGGAAATCGCCGCCACCACTGAATCGATGCGCTCGGCGGTGTCGGCGAGCGAACGGATGGCCTGCTGGGTGCGCTCGGTATCGCCGACGGCCGATTGCGCCATGCCCATGCCGTGGCTCGCCTGCTGGCCGATTTCCTGGATCGAGCCGGAAAGCTCCTCGGTGGCGCGCACCATGATCTCCATGCGCTGCGCGGTTTCCGCCGAGGCCGAAGAGGCCGAGCCCATGCGGCTGAGCGTGTCGCCGGCGACCGCGTGCAATGTCGCGCAGGTCGCGGTCAGCGAAACCGACGCTTCCTTGATCGATTCGACCACTTCGCCGATGGCGCCGTCGAATTCCGCGATCGCGCTGTCGATCGCCTGGCGCCGCGCCGCCGCGGCAGCCTCCGCCGCCTGCCGATGCAGCGTCATTGCATTGGCGATGTCGAAGCTGATGACCTGCGAAATCGCGATGCCGCGCGCGACGGCCTTGGCTGCGGAGAAACGATACTTGCGAGCCAGCGCGTTGAGCGCAGACTTGAGCACATAACTGCCGGCGGTGCTGCGACAGCGCGCGTCGAAGCCGAGCGCCGCCTCCTGCTCGACCGTACGCCGGCACGATTCGGTATAGTCGCCATCGAGCTTGCCACCCAACAGCGCCCGGAAATGCGCCAGCTCCAGCTGTTTCAACAGGTCACGGTTGGCCGCGACGGTGTTGCCGATATTAGGCAGCGCGCGCAGAGCTACGAGGATCTCGTCGATCGCCCGTTCCAGGCCGGGCTCGATCACGGGCCAGCTTTCTGTGACGGCGCGGCGAGCTTGATCGTCGATGCTATAGAGCGACAGACGGGCTTCGAAGGCCTGGATTATTGCGGTCGGCGACATGATCGAAATCCAAGGCCAGCGCGGCCCGCGACATGTTGTGCGACAAGCGTTGCCCAATTGTTAACGATAAACTTACCAAGCCGCGGCGGCCGCAAAAAAACGGGAGGCCGCGGCCTCCCGTTGCATCGTCTCTCGATGGGCTGGTTGGAATTTTCAGCTTCGTCCGACGACGTCGAGATTGACCTCGGCAAGGCCGGAAAAGCCGAGCGCACGAGCGCCCGCCGGCGTAAGGTCGATGACCCGGCCGTGGACAAACGGGCCTCGATCGTTGATGCGCACCACCACCGAGCGGCCATTGCGCTCATTGGTGACCCGCACCAGCGTGCCGAACGGCAGCGAGCGATGCGCCGCGGTCAGCGCCCCCGGCGATGCTCTTTCGCCGCTGGCGGTGCGTCCTCCGGAATAAGCGTAGACCGAAGCAACCCCCGACTGCGCCGAAGCCGCAACCGGTACCCCGATAACGGCCAAAGCAAAAGCTGAGGCAATGAAAGTCTTCTTGAGGCTATACCCAGCCATATCCATCCTATTCGATTGTTGATGGGAACGGTGATTCACCCGCTGATCGCAGGCTGGAGCCGCTATGACAGGGGAAATGTGGTCATTGTGCGTCGCATCATGAACGGAATAACTTTGGCCTCGACAATGAATTCTATGTGGCATGAATTGGTCTCCCGGAACTATTGTTATGTTATTGAAAGACAATAACTATCCGCGTCCGATGCACCTCCAGGCGCCGGCCAAAAAAGGCAATGATTGTGACGCTGTGCATCGCGCGGCGGCAGTTTGCCGCGGACCGAGGCATCGCTACCGAGCAAACTCACAGGGTCGTGATTCGTTCGTCTTTAAATCAAATTGAGCGAAATCATTTCGCGGCGGGTTCCCAAAGCGTAATCCAGCGGCTGAGGATTTCAGGCCGCCGCGGTGGGAAATGCGTAATCCTTGAACTGCTCGCGCAGAACCGTCTTCTGGATCTTGCCGGTCGCGGTGTGCGGAATTTCGCGCACGAACACGACGTCGTCCGGCATCCACCAATTGGCGATCTTGCCGTTGAAGAAGCCGAGCAATTCATCTTTGCTCGCGCTCTGGCCCTCTTTGAGCACGACAACAAGGAGCGGCCGCTCGTCCCATTTCGGATGGCACACGCCGATCACCGCGGCTTCGGCGACTTTGGGATGGCCGACCGCGAGGTTTTCCAATTCGATCGACGAAATCCATTCGCCGCCGGATTTGATCACGTCTTTGGAACGGTCGGTGATGTTGAGATAACCGTAGCGGTCGATCGTGCCGACGTCGCCGGTGTCGAAAAAGCCGTCGGCGTCGAGAATCTCGACGTCGTCCTTGAAGTAGCGCCGCGCCACGGCGGGACCGCGGACTTTCAAGCGGCCGAAGGTCTTGCCATCCCACGGCATCGGATTGCCGGCGTCGTCGGTGATCTTCATCTCGACGCAGAACGGCGAATGGCCCTGCTTCTGCTGGATGTCGAGCCGCGATTCGCCTGTGAGCCCGCCATATTCCGGCTTGAGCGAACCGAGCGTGCCAAGCGGGCTCATCTCGGTCATGCCCCAAGCGTGGATGACTTCGACGCCGTAGACGTCCTGGAATGTCTGCGCCATGGCGCGTGGACAGGCCGAACCGCCGATCACCACTTTCTTCAGGTGCGGCAGTTTCAGATTGTTGGCTTCGAGATGCGCCAGCAGCATCAGCCACACTGTCGGCACCGCCGCGGTGAAGCTGACGCGGCAAGTATCGAGCATCTCGTAGATCGAGGCGCCGTCGAGCTTGCCGCCCGGCATCGCCATGGTTGCCCCGGTCATCGGCGACGTCAGCGCCAGCCCCCAGCAATTGGCGTGAAACATCGGCACCACCGGCATAACGACATCGCGCGCGCCGACATCCATGGCATCGGGCTGCGCCGCCATCAGCGAATGCAGCACGTTGGACCGATGCGAATAGACGACGCCTTTGGGATGTCCGGTCGTTCCCGACGTGTAGCACATGCCGGCCGCGGTATTCTCGTCGAACTCCTTCCAGACGAAATCGCCGTCGACCTCGGCGATCCATTCCTCGTAAGGCACGGCGTTCTTCAACGCGGTCGCCGGCATGTGTTCGGCGTCGGTCAGCACCACGTATTGCTCGATCGGCTTGAGCCGCTCGGCGAGCTTTTCCAGGATCGGCACGAAAGTGAGATCGACCATCATCACCCGATCCTCGGCGTGATTGACGATCCAGGCGATCTGATCGGGAAACAGCCGCGGATTGACGGTGTGATAGACCGCGCCGATGCCCATGATGCCGTACCAGGCTTCGAGGTGCCGCCAGGTATTCCAAGCGAGCGTCGCCACGCGGTCGCCGAGCTTGATGCCGCTGCGGTCGAGCCGTTGCGCCACCCGCAGCGCGCGCACGCGCAGATCGGCGTAATTCGTGGTGTGGAACGGGCCTTCGACCGAACGGCTGACGATCTGCCGCCCGCCGTGTTGGGTCGCGGCGTGATCGAGGATGCGATGGCACAATAGCTGCCAATCCTGCATCAGCCCGAGCATGGCGTTCCTCGCTGTTTTGCTTTTTTCTTGCCGAAGGTTACCTGTCTGCGCCGGACAGGCAAGCGTCTTCCATGGGCCGACCGACGCTTGAAGAGGCGGGCGCGATTGGCCTAAAGGTTAGGCCCTCGAGGCCACTTCGAAGCTTCCCGAACAAGCCGCAACTGCGCCGGAGATTGC
>JBAQAB010000109.1:0-3093 GCA_049285535.1 Xanthobacteraceae bacterium | reverse complement strand
GCATGACGGTGGCCGGCATCAGCTCGGCGCCGCGCCCGGTCGCCAGCTTCGACCGCATGCACAGCCGCGACGAGCTTTTGCAGGTGGTCGGGGACTTCGACTTTCTCGTCCTGCTGACGCCGCTGACGCCAGCCACGCGCAACAGCATCGACGCCAAGCTACTTGCCGCGATGAAACCGTCGAGCTTCCTCATCAATCTTGCCCGTGGCGGCGTGGTCGAGGAGCCGGCTTTGGTCGAGGCGCTAAAGGCCGGCCGCATCGCCGGAGCAGCTCTCGACGTATTCACCCAGGAGCCGCTGCCGAGCGATCATCCGTTCTGGTCGATGCAGAACGTCATCATCACCACGCATCAGGGCGGGTTCTGCAACGTCTATATCGACTACGCCTTGCCGACCGTGGAAACGAATATGCGGGCCTTTCTCAAAGGCGACCTCGGCGGCATGATTAACGTGGTGCCGCACTAGAAAAACACATTCCGTTCGTCTTCGCGAAAGCGGGGACCCAGGCTGTCCCGCTCGCGCGGGAGTGAGCAAATAAAGAAATGGGAGTAAAATAAATGGAACAGCTGTCAGAACGCCTGCAGACCCCGATCTCGACCGCCGAGCTGGAACGGCGCTGGAAGGCGGTGCGCGACGCCATGGAGCGCGACAAGATCGACGTACTGTTGATGCAGAACAACAGCGACCAGATGGGCGGCTACGTCAAATATTTCACCGACCTGCCGGCGACCAACGGCTATCCGCTTACCGTTGTTTTCCCGCGCGACGACCTGATGACGCTGGTCAGCCAGGGTCCGTTCGGCGGCGCCACTGAGCTCAACGGCAAAAGCGACGGCACCCGCCGCGGGGTCAAGCAGTGGTTCACGACGCCGAGCTACGCCTCCTGTTATTACACCGCGCCCTACGATCCCGAACTCGCGGCCAAGGCGCTTGAGCCCTACGCCGGCGGCACCATCGGCCTTGTCGGCGCCTATCAGATGTCGTTTGCGATGGTCGATTACATGCAGAAGGGCCGCTTCTCCAATACCAAATTCGTCGATGCGTCCGATCTGGTCGATCGCATCAAGGTCATCAAGAGCGCCGAGGAGCAGGATTTGGGACGGCGCGCCGCGGCGATGCAGGACGGCGCCATGCGCGCGGCCTTTGCCGCGGTCGAGCCAGGCATGCGCGACCGCGACGTTGCCGCCATCGCACAGTGCTACAGCCAGCGCCACGGCAGCGAGCACGGCATCTATCTATGCGCCTCGATGCCGCCCGGCAAACCGGCGCAATTCGCCGCCCGGCATTATCAGAACCGCGTCGTACAGGAGGGCGACGCGATAGCGTTGCTCGTCGAGGATGCCGGCCCGGGCGGCATGTATACCGAGCTCGGCCGCACCTGCGTCGTCGGCCAGGCATCGCAAGAGATGAAGGACGAATACGCTTTCGCGCTCGAAGCGCGCAAATTCAATCTCGGCCTGCTCAAGCCCGGCGCGGCCTGCAAGGACGTGTTCGCGGCCTATAACGACTTCATGCGCAAGAACGGCCGGCCCGAAGAGAAACGCCTGCACTGCCACGGCCAGGGCTACGATCTGGTCGAGCGCCCGCTCATCCGCAGCGACGAGCCGATGCAGATCGAAAAAGACATGAACATCGTGGTGCATCCGACCTATATGCGCGGCGGCATGCTGTCGTGGTTTTGCGACAATTGGCTGATTGGTCCGAACGGGCCCGGCGAGCGGCTGCATCATTTCCCCGAGGTACTTACCGAACTGGGCTGACGCTTTGAGGAGCGGAGTCAGCGTCGAATGACGCTGCGAGTAGCGTTAACCGCGCCGCTTTTTATCCGCTATTTGCGCGAAAAAATCCGCAATTGCGCCACCCTGCGGTCACGCCTGCTGTGCCCTATTGCCAACAAATCGTGGGTAACGGAGTGGGTGATGCCGAGAATTCGCGTTGTCTGTGCGGGGCTTGTCGCTGCAATGGCCATAGCATGGGTGCTGGGCGGCGCGCGGGCGCAGACAGCGCCGAACGAGCCGGTCGGTAAGCCGCTGGCGCTGCTCGCCGGATTGCGGCCGCCGCATGAAGCCAGGCACGCGGTTCACGGCAAAGCCGTGCACGTGGCAATTAGAAAAGCGGCGGCCAGGAAATCGCATCACGTCAGAACCGCCGCCGAACACGGCCGACACGTCGTGGCGAGAAAAATTGCAAGGCAGTGGCACGAACCGAGCGAGGCCGCCGTCACTGCCTCGGCATTCGCCGAACAACCGCCAGCTCAAGCGACGCCCGCTGGCGTCGAGCCCGGCAGCGCGGTCGCACCAACCGATGGCATGACGGCGCCCGCGCCCACCGCGGCACCTGTTTCGGGACCTGTCTCGGAAAATGCACCCTCCCCCGGCGGCGCCAGTCTCGATCCGACGGACGTCAAGATTCAGATGCTGCGCGTCGCGGCACCGAACCAAGGCACTGGGCTCGCACCGGGCACACAGCAAGACACGCCGCCGGTAGCGGCCTCGAATGATTCCGCCATCGCTCAGCCGCCTCCCGCGCCGCAAACCGTTCTTGCCGCGCCCGTACATCGCGACACGAGCCCTGTCGGCAGCGCGTCATGGATTGCGCAGGTCCTGGCGGCATTCGGCGGCGCTGTGGCCGCCGGCGCGGTCGCCTGGTTTTTGATCGGCGGAGGGCCGGTGCGGACGTACGGCTAAACGCAACATCAAACTGCGGCCGTTGCCGCGCTAATTTAACACGGACATACTCGCGGCCGGCGACCTGGGAAGTCGGCGGAATGGCCCCACCGGATGAGACGGATTATGTGCCGGCGAGCTAACTCGCCAGCATAGGCCGGTACGGCCCTGACCTCATTTCAACATTTCGGCGAAGGTATCGCCCGCTCGATCCTGACCGATGCACTCGGATTTTTCGGCGGTAACGCGCTCGGAGTCGGCCAGGCATGGATCGTCGTGCCGGCCGCGCTCGTATTCGTCCTCGCGGCGGCTCGCGAAATCGACCGGAAGGAGCCGGCCAAGCCCGCGCACCTCTTGTTGCTGATGTTCAGCGCTCCGGCGTTGATGGCACTGTTCGGCTTCGGACGTCCACGTTGCTTTCTTTGGCT
>JBAQAB010000108.1:0-2645 GCA_049285535.1 Xanthobacteraceae bacterium | reverse complement strand
CTGTTGTTCGTCCCGAGCCCGCCGAGGATCTGGATCCGCGGAGCGCGAGCGCCGGCTGGCGCCTGGTGCGGCTTGCGCGGCGATCGATCGACGCCCGCAGCGAGGGTGTCGTCGTCGGCCTGATGCTTGCCGTCTTCGTCGTGCTGTGGATGGCTTTTCAAACGATATCGCTGGCGCCGGTCGATCTGCGTGACGACGCATCCGAGGCGGCGTTGTGGGCGCAACATTTTGCGTTCGGCTACAAACACCCGCCGCTGACGGCATGGCTGTTCATGGCGTGGTTCGCCGTATTCCCGCGGACGAACTGGGCCATGCATCTTGAAGCGGTCGCGATCGCTGCGGCGACGCTCGCCGTCACCTGGCGGCTCCTGCGCGACCACCTCGACAGGGATCGCAGCATGTTCGGGCTCGCCGCGCTGATGCTGGTGCCGCTCTATACGTTCAAGGCGGCGGAGCTCAACGCCAACACGGTGATGATGCCGTTCTGGGCGGCGGCGTTGCTGTTCTATTTGCGGGCGCGGCGGGGCTTGGGCGTTTCGGACTCAGTGCTCGCAGGCGCTTTTGCGAGCTTTGCCATGCTCGGCAAGTACTGGGCGGTTTATCTGTTCGCCGGGATGGCGGCTGCCGCGCTGATTGGAGCAGGCACGCGGCGATTTTGGCGATCATCGGCGCCCTATCTGATGGCTGCGGGTGCGGCAGTCGTCATCGCCCCGCATCTTTATTGGTACGTCTCGCATGCCGGCGGCACCGACTACGCGTTCGTGCGCGACAGCGTCATGACCGATGATTCCTTCGCCGCCGCGCTGGGCAAGTCGGTTTATTACTTGCTGGGTGTCATCGGTTATGCCGCGGGGCCGCTGCTCCTTCTCGCCGCACTGCGGCCCGGGCGCGCCGCGCTCGCCGACATCGCCTGGCCGGCGGATGACACCCGCCGGCAAGCTCTCATTTTGTTTGCGGTGCCGATGGTGCTGCCGGCGCTGATCAATCTCGTGGTGCCGGCGCGGCTGACGCCGGACTGGACGTTTCCGAACTGGGCGCTGCTCCCCGTCGTGCTCTACGGCTCGCGCAAAATCTCCGTCGATTCCCTCGCTGTTGCCGGCGCGGGACTTGTGGCGCTCGCCGTAAGCGTGTGCTTCCTGCTTGCTTCACCATTCATGGCTTACGCCCACCTGAAAGCAGGCCTCGATTCCAATCGGCCGAGTTCGCAGGAAGTCGCCGCACGCACCGAAAAGATGACCGACAAACCGCCGCGGCTTTATTGGGGTTCGCCGGGCATCACCGGCAACTTGCCATTTTATGTGGCCGGCACGACCCGGCTCGAGGACGATCCGCTGTCCGATCTCGGCCGTTCCGAGACTGCAGGACAGGGCCTTATCGTCGCCTGCCTCGACGACGATACACCGTGCCGCACGACGCAAGCCGCGCTCGGCGGCGCCGGCGCTCGCACCGCGAATGGCACGATCGGCCGCAGTTTCTTGGGCTATTCCGCCAAGCCGATCGGCTTTCGCGTCACCGTGCTGCCAGCGCCGCGCTAGCCTCTCAATACCGGTATTGATCCGTCTTGTACGGCCCGCTCACCGGAATGCCGATATAGGTCGATTGCTTGTCGGACAGCTTGGTGAGATTGACGCCGATCTTGTCGAGATGCAGCCGCGCCACCTTCTCGTCGAGCGATTTCGGCAGCACGTAGACTTTCTTCTGATACTTGCCCTGATTGGTCCACAGTTCGATCTGCGCCAGCGTCTGGTTGGTGAACGACGACGACATGACGAAACTCGGATGGCCCATGGCATTGCCGAGATTGACCAGGCGACCTTCGGACAGAAGGATGATGCGGTGGCGGTCGGGAAATTCGATCTCGTCGACCTGCGGCTTGATGTTGTTCCATTTCAGGTTCTTGAGCGCCGCGACCTGAATCTCCGAATCGAAGTGGCCGATATTGCAGACCACGGCGCGGTCTTTCATCTTGCGCATGTGCTCGATGGTGATGACGTCGACATTGCCCGTCGCGGTGACGAAAATGTCGGCGCGGGGCGCGGCCTCTTCCATAGTGACGACTTCGTAGCCTTCCATCGCCGCCTGCAGCGCGCAGATCGGATCGATCTCGGAGACCATGACGCGGCAGCCGGCCTGGCGCAGCGAGGCAGCCGAGCCCTTGCCGACGTCGCCATAACCCGCGACCATCGCCACCTTGCCTGACATCATCACGTCGGTGCCGCGGCGGATGCCGTCGACCAGCGATTCGCGGCAGCCATAAAGGTTGTCGAACTTCGACTTGGTGACGCTGTCGTTGACGTTGATGGCGGGGAACAGGAGCTTGCCATCCTTCTCCATCTGATAGAGCCGGTGCACGCCGGTGGTGGTTTCCTCTGAGACGCCTTTGATGTTCGTGGCGATCTGTGCGAACCAGCCTTTCGGCTTCTCCTTCAGCATCCGCTTGATCAGCGCGAAGAAGACTTCTTCCTCTTCGTTATTGTGCTGGTCGAGGAACACCGTGTCGCCGTACTCGGCGCGCAGGCCCTGGTGCACGAACATGGTGGCGTCGCCGCCATCGTCGAGAATCATGTTGGGCGTGCCGCCGCCGTGCCAATCGAACAGCCGCCCCGTGTAATCCCAATAGTCTTTCAGGCTTTCGCCCTTGACCG
>JBAQAB010000107.1:0-11196 GCA_049285535.1 Xanthobacteraceae bacterium | reverse complement strand
TTAAAGCGAAACGACAGCAGCACCGCTTTCTTTAGCCATTGATTGACGTGCCAAGACCCGTTGTCCCCCCGTTCGGCGACGCGCGCGGCGCCGCGATCGAGCAGGTCGAGCGCCTGCTCGACGGCGTCGCGCACTTCGCCTTTGGTCGAGGGTCCGACCTCGTCGCGCCGCTCGAAGGCGGCATCGATGATCTTGGCCAGATTATCGGCAATCCCGGCTGACATGGATTTGGTTCCCCGCTGCGCGGTTTGTCGGGTCAGGAACCGGCGATGTCAACTGTCACGATTTTCCTGGCGGCGTTCGGCCTCGATGGCGCGTAAGAATCCGGCGAGATCGTCGGTAACGTGATCGACATGCGGCGCTTCGCGGCCGGCGAGCTCCCACTCCTCGCGCAGCACGACGCGGGCGCCTTCCGGCACGACCAGCACCGTGGTCATGCCGAGCGCATGCGGCACTTCGAGATTGCGGGCGAGGTCTTCGAAGATCGCCGACTGCTTCGGGTCGACTTTGTGACGAGCCAGGAAGCGCTCATAAACCTTCGGCCGCGGCTTAGGCTCAAGCTCCGCCGCGCGGATGTCGAAGACATCGTCGAAGTGTTGTTCGATGCCGAGCCGGCGCAATACGGCATCGGCGTGATGGCGCGTGCCGTTGGTGAGAATGAGCTTTCGACCAGGCAGCTTGGCAATGGCGGCGCCGAGCGCCGGATTAGGCTTCAGCGGCGAATGGTCGATCTGATGCACGATTTCGAGGAACTGGTCCGGTTCGAGCCCGTGCTCCTCCATCAGGCCGCGTAGGGTCGTGCCGTAGCGCCGGTAGTAATCCTTCTGCAGCCGGAACGCCTCTTCATGGGTGATTTTGAGAAAATCGACGATGTAGTCGCGGATACGAACGTCGACCTGCTGCCAGAGATTGAGGTGATGCGGATACAGCGTGTTATCGAGATCGAACACCCAGGTGTCGACTTGGCGGAATCCGCGCGCGGCAGCGCCGCGGCCGGCTTTGGTCGTCTCGGGACTCGTTGTTGCCATGATTTCCACTGAAGAGGCTGGGCCGGACGAGAATCAAATTTAGCCGCAGGCAAGCTCGAAACAATCGATGCGCAAAACGCTTCGCAAGTCTATGCCGTACCTTTTCGCGTTGCTTGCCGGCACGCTCGCCGGCGCTTGCGTCGCCGGGTTCGCGATCTATGCGGCGCATTCCTGATTAATGGCTAACCCGCTTCGCGCCAAGAGGTCGCCGGGACGAGGCCCTTGAGCGCGCCATCGTGCAACCGCACCGGATCTCGCTCGCCTTCCATGGCCAGCCGCAGCACGCAGCGCGCCAGCTCGTCCGGCTTCACCGTCGTGTTGCCGATCGCTTTGAGCGTTAACCACGCCTCATCGAAGGCGGCCTCCAGAACGACTAGCGTCTGGGGGTCGAACGAACTGTTGTGGAACCCCCGCATGGTTCCATCCTCACCGCTTTTCCACGAAATGTTCTATGAGTCGGTTACGAAGCTTCAGCGCAAACTTGGCCCAGTTTGTGACGTCAAGCCAAGATTTGCATCAAATGCCGATGACGGATTGGTGTCCGGTTCCAGTTCCTTCTCGGCAATTTCGCCGATCGGCTCTTTCAAGATCGCATAGCAAGGCAGCGCTACGCACTCAACCGGGGTATGAGCCGTGTCATGTTGCCGTTGGCGATTGCCGCAAGATCGGCCGGCGGCAGACCCAGCTTGCGCAGATTTTCGATCTGGTCGAGCGGGAAATACGGGTAATCGGTTCCGTAGGTGATTTGCGATGTCGGCACGAGCTTGGTCAGCGCTGCCATCGCCGCCGGATGCGTCGCGTTCGCCGTGTCGTAATAGAGACGCCGGAATTCAGCTTCGATGCCGTCGGGCGCGAAGCCGTTCGGTCCGCGGGCCTTTTGATCGTAGAACGCCTCGATCCGGCCGGCGAGGAACGGAATCGTGCCGCCGCCATGCGAGAACAGCCAGCTGATGTCGCGCAATTTTGCGAACGTGCCGCTCAACAGCAGGCTCACCACAGTGCGCGTGGTGTCGTGCGGCACCTCGATAACGGCCGGAAAGGTACCAACGCTCAAATTGGCACAGCAATTGGCGACCAGCGGATGCACGAAGATGACCGCCTTGCGGCGATTCAGCTCCTCGAGCACCGGCCGATAGCTCGGATGGCCCAGCCACTTGTCGCCGTAATTGGTTTGCAGGTTGATGCCGTCGGCCTTCAGCGTATCAAAGGCGTATTCAATTTCTTTGAGCGTTGCGTCGGTGTCGAGCATCGACAGCGGAGCGAACAGGCCGTAGCGGCCCGACTTGTCGCGCACCATCTCGGCTGCGAAGTCGCAGCACAAGCGCGCCATGTCGTGCGCCTTCTCGGCGCCGTCGTCGAACCAGACGCCGGGTGTCGACGCCAGCGACAGCATGCTGGTCGATATGCCGTTCTTGTCCATCGCCTCGAGATCGCCGTCGGGATTCCAGGCGCTCTGCACGCCGAAATGCGGAACCTTGCGTTGGTCCTCCCAGTCGATCTGCCGCTTCTGATAGGCCGGCGGATAGAAGTGATGATGCGTATCAATCAATTTCGGTGCGGCCGGCTGCGCCTTTGCCTTCTTGTCGGGAAGGACCGCGGTCGCGCCGAACGCCGCGGCGCCGGCGAGGAATTGCCGGCGCGAGGAATGGCAGGCGCAGCCAAAGGTCCAGCGGCTGTGGTGCGGGTTTTCGCGATGCGACGCAGTGGCTCCGACTTGAGCATTCATACCTTCCTCCCCGGCTTTCGTTCTGGCGATCTTACTTCACGGCGACACGTCGCGCCACTCGACACCGTTGCCCGATCGTCATCGCCACAACTGGAATGCGATCAGGGCCGCCAGCATGATGGCGCTGCCGATGCCCTGGATCGGCGTGATCGCCTCGCTCAACAGCAGCGCGCTGAGGATCATCGCGGTGAGCGGCTCGAGGTGCATGATCAGCGCGGTGCGGAACGGTCCGATCCGCATGGTCGAGACGAAGACGAACAGAATGGCCGCCGTCGTCGCTAGGCTCAGCGCGACCAAACAGACCCAGCCGAGCTCGGTTTGCGGCGGATGCCAAGTCTGCGTGCCAAGCGAGACTGCGACGAACACGGCGGTCGACGAAAGCATCGAATACCACGTCGTCAACCGCGCGTCGGCGCCGACGAGGTAAGCGCGAGTCGCCAGCAATACGGCAGTGCGGCAGCAGGCTGCGCCAAGCGCATAGGCGACCCCGTCAAAAGCGAGTCCCGCCGGATGCGCGCCGATCATGATGGCGAGCCCGCAAAAAGCGGCGATCGCGCACAGCACACCCTTCCAACGCAAAGGTTCGAGCCCGGCGAGCGATGCGGTGAGCCCGGTCAACAGCGGATAGGTGAAGTAGGACAAAATCGCCGTCGGCACGTCGATCGCCGCGATCGCCTTGAACAGGCAAAATATGAGGCCGGCGAACATGATGCCGATCGCCATCGAGACCCAGCGTACACGGGCATCGGCGGACGGCTTGCGGCCGAAGCGAAGCCAGCTCGCGACGAAGGCGAGGCCGACGACGCTGCGAAACGACAGCATGGTGAGCACGTCGCAGCCCGTCGCCAGCACCAGCTTCGCCAGCACGTCGGATATGCCAAGCGCGGTGCCGGCAGCTACACCGGGCGCCAGCGGGAAAATCGCGCGCGATACCAAAGTGCCGCCTGCGGTCTGATCCGCCGCGATAGAAGGCGAGGCGTCTTTGAGCATGATCCTCCCCGGAGGCCGTTTGTCCCATTTAGGGATCGTACTTTAGGCGTGGATAAGCGTGCCGGCGCCAAGCTCGGTGAACAATTCGAGCAAGACGGCATGCGGTACCGTCCCGTTGAGGATGACGACGCCTTCGACCCCGCGTTCGAGCGCGTCGATGCAGGTTTCGACCTTGGGAATCATGCCGCCGGAAATGGTGCCGTCGGCGATGAGGCGGCGCGCGTCGTCGACCGACAGCTCCTTGATGAGCGCTTTCGATTTGTCGAGCACGCCGGGCACGTCGGTTAAGAGCAGCAGACGTTTCGCCTTGAGCGCGCCGGCAATGGCGCCGGCGAAGGTATCGGCGTTGACGTTGAAGGTGCCGCCGTTTGCCGCCGCGGCGACCGGTGCCAGCACCGGAATCAATTTACGGCCGAGGATCTCAGTGAGCACGGTGGTATCGACCGTCTCCGGCTCGCCGACATAGCCGAGGTCGATCACTTTCTCGATCGCGGAGTCCGGGTCGACCACCGTACGCGTCAACTTGCGCGCGACCACCATATTGCCGTCCTTGCCGCAGAGTCCGATCGCCCTGCCGCCGGCTTCGTTGATGTATCCGACCATTTGCTTGTTGATGGAGCCGGCTAGCACCATCTCGACGATTTCCAGCGTCTTTTCGTCGGTAATGCGCAAGCCGGCCGCATATTGCGACTGCACGCCGACTTTCTTGAGCATCGCTTCGATCTGCGGCCCGCCGCCGTGCACCACGACTGGATTGATCGCGGTCTGCTCCAGAAGGACGATATCGCGGGCGAATTCGCGCGCCAGGTTCTCTGCGCCCATGGCGTGGCCGCCATACTTCACGACCACGATTTTCTCGTCGTAGCGCTGCATATAGGGCAGGGCTTCCGCAAGAATGCGGGCCTGCTCGAACGGCGTCACGTCCATGGGGAACTCCTTCGACCGCCGCTATTTAGCCGCCACGGCCGCGGCAGGAAAGGCCAATCGGTCAAGATGCTGGCTTGGCAATAATCAGGAACCGTCAGCTTCGCTCGTCTAGAAGCCGCGCGACCGCGGCGCGCAATTGTGCGATGCCGGTGCCGCTTTTTGCGGAGGTCGCGAGCAGATCGGGAAACGCCGCCGGCCGTTTCCGTATGGCAGCCGCAACCGCGGCCATTTGCTCGGTCAGCTCCGAAACGCCGATCTGATCGCACTTGGTCAGGATGATTTGGTGGCTGACCGCGGCCTCGCCCAGCGTATCGAGGATCGCCTTGTCGATGTCCTTGAGCCCATGCCGCGCGTCGACCAGCAGGTAAACCCGCGCCAGTGTCGCGCGGCCATGCAGGTAATTCGTGATCAGGCTCGTCCAGGCGGCGATCTTGGTCTTGGCTGCCGCGGCGTAGCCATAGCCCGGCATGTCGACCAATACGAGCCGATGCGGGCCGCCGAAGAAAATCAGTTCCTGGGTGCGGCCAGGCGTGTTGGACGTGCGCGCCAGCGCGCGCCGGCCGGTCAGCCCATTGATCAACGACGACTTGCCGACATTTGAACGGCCCGCGAAGGCGATTTCCGGGCCGGCCATCCGCGGCAGCGAGTCGACCGAACCGGCGGCCGAGGTGAAGTTCCATTGCCCGGCGAATAGCCGATGCCCGGCTTCGATCTCGGCGTTGGAGAAGCCGTCCATAAGGTCGGCGGACATCATGAAACCCGCGTAGCCGCTGCATTGGCGCGGAACCAATTCGCGAACATGAGGTTTCCCAGAGGGCGGAGATGTCGCGCGCGCCCAACGTCACAATAGGCGTGATCCTGCGGCGCCTCGGAGGTCGGCATGGACGATTGGTCGAATGTGCGGCTCTGCGACGTCGTGAACCTTGTCCTCAGCGGCATTCTGTTCTTCTCGCCCTGGCTGTTCGACCTTTCGGCGGGTGCGCAATGGCAAACCGCGTCGATCGTTGGCATCGTCATCGCAGTGCTGTCGATTGCGGCACTCGCTGCCTTCGCGGTCTGGGAGGAGTGGTTCATTTTGATCGCCGCCTTGGCGCTGATCGTATCGCCGTGGCTGCTCGGGTTCCAGAACAGTGCCGCGATGAGCGTCGATGTCATTGTCGGCGCTATTGTCGCTGCGTTGGCCGGCATCGAGGTCTGGCTGACGCATGACCTGGAGCCTTGGGTCCCGGCGCGCAAGTAAGCAGCCGACAATTCCCGAAAATTCCAAATAAAAAGGGGACTTTCGTCCCCCTACTTCAGGCCGAAGCCGGCATTGAGCGTGTTATGGCTCAGGCGGCCGCTTCGCCGGTATAATCCTGCCATCTGCTGGGCGCGGGAGCATAGGCTGGGTTTTTCGCCACACCTTGATAGCGCGCGGCGGCGACGACCGCCGAAATCCCGATTTGCTGGTAGCGGCCGTCAAGCAAACCGTTTTGAGCGGGAGTTTGGTCGGAGAACTTCGGCGTTTGATCCGCTTGAGCGGTTTTATTGCCCATTTCGGCAGTCACATCGGTCATTACAGAACCCCATTCCCTTGTCGTCAACGATGATGAACTTATAGGCGAGGAGTGCGGCGAAAATGGGCGGCAAAACGTGCGTCGCCGTGACATTTCCGCTTGCACATGCGTGGCCGGTTAGGTGCACTCCGAGTGGTAAACCCTTGTTTAATTTGTCGGTCCGATAATGCTCTCGGGTCGCGCGGCCGGACTACCGTCTGGGGTCGTCTGGCCGCCGAAATGGCGTGATTGAAGGGGAAGTTATCCAAGGCCAATAAGGCAACTGCGGCATTCCTGCAACACTTGCCGGGTACCTTATCGCGACGGGCTATAACGACTGGCATGATCGCGGCGCTTTAGGGTATTGGGACTGACGATATTCGTTTGGCCAGGGCGGCTCGGGGCGGACGGAGAAGTAGGCGCGTGATGTCATTGCGTATGATCTCATTCGTGGCCATTGGGCTTGCAGCGCTCACGCTTGGCGGCTGCATGGAGGAGACGCTTGAGCCCGCGACCCAGACCGGCTGGAATTCGCGCGACAAGCTGTTGATGTCGAACCTGCCCTATCAGCAGGCCGATATTCCCGATCCTTATCGCCGTCACATCGTCGACTACACGCGCAAGGAAGCACCTGGCACCGTGGTCGTCGATAGCGACAACAAGTTCCTCTATTACGTGCTGCCTAACGGCAAAGCGATCCGCTACGGCATCGCGGTCGGCGAAGAGGCCCAGGCCTGGAACGGCATTGCCAAGATCGGCCGCATGGAAGAGTGGCCGCCGTGGATTCCGACCTCGGGCGAGCAGCAGCGGCTCGGGCCGTTGCCGGCCTTTGTCACCGGCGGCCCGCATAACCCGATGGGCTCGCGCGGCATGTATCTGTATTCCGGCGGCAAGGACACGCTGTACCGTATTCACGGCACCAATCAGCCCGAATATATCGGTCAGGCGATTTCGTCGGGTTGCATCCGCATGACCAACGAAGACGCGATCGATCTCTACAATCGCGTGAAGGTCGGAACCATCGTCGTGGTGCTGGCGCCGAAAAACGGCAACGCGCCCGACAGTCCGAAAGTCGCCTCGAGCTCGGTTCCGAGCGAAGGCGCCACGGTGAAGTGGTACTGAGCGTTCTTCGCGACTCGCGAGAATAAATTACGGCGCCGGCCTTGGTCGGCGCCGTTCGCTTTTGCGCGCCGGCTCAGACGCCGAGCGTAATATGCAGGATCTCCGGCGGCACGCCGAGCCGGGCCGGAATCATGCTGGTGCCGAGTCTGCCCGATACGATCAGATGCCGATCGTCCTCGATCACATGACCGTAAGCGTAGCGCGCGCCGAATTTCGACGGCACAAAATACGGCCAGACGAATGGCAGGCGAATCTGTCCGCCGTGCGTATGGCCGGCGAGCGTAAGTGCAACGCGATCCGGCACGGCTGGAAAAATATCCGGCTCGTGAACGAGCAGCAGCACCGGATCGTCGGTCTGAATTTTCGCCAGCGTGCCCGGCAGATCGTCGACGCCGCGAAATCTGCCGGGGCCGATCCAATGGGCGAGTTGGTCGCCCAACCCGGCCAGCCAGAATTTCTGCCCGTCTGCGCCGAGAAGAACCACATCGTTCTGCATTAACGGGATGCGCACATTGGCCAGCGCGCCGCGCACTCCGTCAAGGTCGTGCCACCAATCGTGGTTGCCGAGAATGGCCCAGGTTCCGAGCGGCGCCTCGAGCCGCGCCAATTCGGCGGCCCACAACGCATCGTCAACGGGTTCCGTTTTGAAGTGACCGTACCACGCCTTGAAATCTCCCAGCAGCACGATGAGATCGGAACGCAGATTCTGCGCGACGTCGACCACGTGCTTGACATGCGGCAGCGTCATGTCGGGGCCGCCGGCATGCAGGTCGGCGATCACCGTGACGGTGAGCTTGCGGCCCGCGGGCCAGCGCGGCGGCGTCACCGCATAGCGCGTGACGACGAGGCTCATCGGCTCGATGACGCCGGCATAGGCCGTGGTCGCCGATGCCGAGAGACCGACCAAGCCGGCGCCGACCGCGATAAGGCTCCGCCGCGTCAGCCGCGGCTTCGCCGCGCGCTCGCGCTGTTCGGTTCCATCTGTTGCTACCGGTTTCATGGCAAATCTGGCCGCGTCATAGCGCGCGACTGGTGAACGGAGTGTTCATCCCGCGACGTCCGATCTCACATCGCATATCACGACTGCGCGAGCCGCTCGCGCGTCGCCCAATCGAGCGTTTTGTCGAGCGCGCGCGTCAGCCGGTCGAACAATTCGTCGGTCTCCTGGGCGCTGATGACGAGCGGCGGCGACAGCGTCAAAACGTCGCCGAGCACCGAGCGCACGATCAAGCCCTCGACTTCGGCAAACTGCACAGCGCGTGCGCCGACGCCATGCTGCGCATCAAACGATCGCTTGCTATTCTTGTCGGCGACTAGCTCCACGCCGCCGATCAAGCCCAGGCCGCGCGCTTCACCGACCAGAGGATGATCACCGAGCGCCTTGAGCCGCGCCTGGAATTGCAAACCGCGTTCGGCGGCTTTCTCGACGATGCGCTCGCGCGCGTAAATCTCGATCGCTTTGAGCGCCACCGCGGCGGAAACCGGATGGCCGCCATAAGTGAAGCCGTGGCCGAACACGCCGATCTTTTTGCTTTCAATGAGCAGCGCCTGGTACATCGTCTCCGGAATCATGACGCCGGCGATCGGCAAATAGGCCGACGACAGCATCTTGGCGATCGAGAGCGAATGCGGCGCGAAGTTAAGCTTCTCGCAGCCGAACCTGGTGCCGAGCCGGCCGAAGCCGCAGATCACCTCGTCACTGATCATGAATACATCGTGCCTGTTGCACACCGCCATGATCTTCTCGAAGTAGCTCTTCGGCGGCACGATCACGCCGCCGGCGCCCATCACCGGCTCGGCGATGAAGGCGGCGACGGTGTCGGGCCCCTCCTTGACGATCAGCGCGTCGAGTTCGGCGGCAAGCCGGGTAGCGAAGTCCTCTTCGCTCTCGCCGGCTTGTCCGAAGCGGTAATGATGCGGACAGCCGGTATGCAAAAAACCCGGCAGCGGCAGGTCGAAATCGCGGTGATTGCCCGGGAGCCCGGTGAGCGAAGCGGCGACAATGGTGACGCCGTGATAGGCCTTCATGCGGCTGACGATCTTCTTCTTGCTTGGCCGTCCGAGCGCGTTGTTGAGATACCAGACCAGCTTGACCTGGGTGTCGTTCGCCTCCGATCCGGAATTGCAGAAGAACACCTTCGAGATCGGCACCGGTGCGATCTCTTTGAGCTTTTCGGCAAGCTCGATCGCCGGATCGTGACTCCTCCCGGTGAACAGATGCGCGAAAGAAAGCTTGCGCATCTGCGATGCGGCGGCCTCGATCAGCTCTTCGTTGCCGTAACCGAGCGCGGTGCACCACAGCCCGGCCATCCCTTCAATGTAGGGCTTGCCGTCGGTGTCGTAGACATAAACGCCCTGACCGCGCTCGATGATGAGCGGACCGGTTTCGCGAAACCGCGAGAGATTGATGTAAGGGTGCACCAGCGTTTCGACGTCGCGGGCGGCGAGATTGCTGAGCGGAGACATTGGTTATTACCCTTGCGTTTTTCTTCGTCATCGAAACGGATCTGCAAATATTAGATCGCGTTGGCAATCGTGCCAGTCGCGTAGCACGAAGGTATTACAGCCCGCCAGTCTGAATATCCGTTCAGAACTCTCCCAGGAACGCTTCGTGGTTTTGAGAATTGTTGTCCCGCTAGCAAACACCCATTCGGAGGATCCCTATGCGTCGATTTATTCTTGCTCTTGCCGCTCTCGCCTCGCTCGGACTGGTCGTCCCCTTTGCAGCCCCCGCCAATGCCGATCCGGTCGTGATTGTCCACCATCATCATCACCACCATCACCACCACAAGACGGTCATCATCAAGAAAGACCATTGATCGCAGCGTTTATTTGCAGCCCGGTGGAGTCTCGGGTTGGCGATCGGGATAAGGAGTCTGGCGCGAAGCCGGGCTCCTTTTTCACTATGGGGGATGCTATCGCAACGTTCGCTGCTGCGCCGCCTTGGCTGCGATTGGCCGCGGCCGCGGCAAGGGCACCGCGTTTTGCGGAATCGCCGGCACATCGAGACCTTGCAGCGGTACGCCTTCGACTTGCGCCAGCTGTGAGGCCGGCGCCGTGTCGGGCGCGTCTGGAGACTTGTCAGGACTCTTGTCCGGATTCTTGGCTTGAGCGACGACGGGTGGCGGCTCGCGCACGTCCCATTCGCAGATCTTGTAATTGTTGCGGCGCGGTTCGAGATCGAGATGGACGTGTTCCTCGTGGTAGCCGTCGGAACCCGGACCGAGCACGGTTGCGAACCGCGCGCAGGCGCTGGCGCGCACCGCTTCGCGCCAATCCTTTGGAATATTGACATCGGTCAGGCCGAGCTCGCGGCCGTCGGCGAGCTTGAAATCGTGCACGTCGAGCGCGTCGGCGCGACCATGCTCGCTGACTTTGGCGGCGTGCACGTTGTTGCGGCCGCGGCAATCATAGGAGGCGAGGTTGTCGAGCCCGCGCAGCGGGGGCAGGCCTTTCAGCGTCGGCGCCACGTCGTCACGCACCCAATCGGCGATCTGTTGCGCCATCGGGCAACGCATGATCGCGGGTGGCGTCACCGCGACTTTGCTCTGATCGGGAAGCGTGATGGCATTCATTTCCACGGCATCGTCGGCGCCGCAATCGCCCGGACCGACCAGGACGGGAAGCGGCTGGAATTCCGCGACTTTGGCAAGGCTCACCTGACACACCGAAGGCGCAGCCGGCACGGCTTGCGCCGTGGCGGCGTCGCTTTGCGGAAATGAGGCATAAGCCTCCTGCGGCGGCGCAAATTCCTGCGGCAGCACGACGGGCGGCGGCTGCCGCTTGGCCTGCGGTTGGCCGGCGCGATGCGACAGCGCGACCGGCTTCGGCTGCGGCGCGGCGGCGTTTTGTGCCATCGCCGCCGGCG
>JBAQAB010000106.1:0-9154 GCA_049285535.1 Xanthobacteraceae bacterium | reverse complement strand
TCTCGATGCCGCGGACCAGCCGCACCGTCATCGAAGAAACGACCTCGCCGCGGGCGAGCTTGTCCTTGACGAGATTACGCAGACTGTCGTCGATCTTGCCCGGCATCGGATCGGCTCGCTTCAACCTTTTTGTTAAGGCGTGGGGTCTTCCACCAATTTCTCAAGTCGGTCCCCGGCCGACGTCTGGACTGACATTTTTCGCCCGGCACGCTATGCTGGAGGAAACGGAGGAACGCCCGTGAATTACTCGACTGACTTCAAGTCAATCCGCAACGAAGTGTCGGCGCAAGAGTGGCAGACGAGGCTCGATCTTGCCGCCTGCTACCGGCTGGTCGATGCCTACGAGATGACCGATCTCATTTATAACCATATCACGGCGCGCATTCCCGGCACCGAGCATCTGCTCATCAATCTCTACGGCCTCCTCTACAAGGAGATCACCGCCTCGAGCCTGGTCAAGATCGATGTCGAGGGCAACATCGTCACTAAGCCCGACACCGATTACAGCCTCAACGTCTCCGGCTATGTCATCCACGGCGCCATCCACAAGGCGCGGCCGGACGTCGCTTGCGTGCTGCACACCCACACCCGCGCCGGCATGGCGGTTGCGGCGATGAAATGTGGTCTCCTGCCGCTGTCGCAGACCTCGATCCGCTTCGTCGGTCATCTCGGCTATCACGACTACGAAGGGCCGGCGATCGACACCGACGAGCGCGAGCGCATCGTACAAGATCTCGGGCCGCACGATGCGCTGGTGATGCGCAACCACGGACTGCTGACCTGCGGCGCCACCATCCAGCAGGCCTTCAACACGATGTATCAGCTCGAAATGTCCTGCCGCTCGCAGGTCGATGCCATGGCGGCGCGTGCCGAGCTGACCATGCCCGGCGAGAACGTGCTTGCCCACACCGCGCATCTTTATCAGCCCGGCACCCGGCGGCCTTATGGCGTGCTGGAATGGCCGGCAATGCTGCGGCTTCTTGCGGCCGAAGAAAAGACATCCGGCTTTCCGCCATATTGGCATTAGGACGTTCGATCGCCCCACTCACCCATTTTACCGACAGCGCGGCCACCAGGATTTCTTCACCGACCATTAAGCACGTTCGATCACCGCCACATTCATCCGCAAAGATTCCGCTCCCCGTCCCATAAATCCCCGCAATTGCCCGGCTCTGTAGCGGCGGGGAAGTCAGCCGACGGGGACGTAGCGCGTGAAGAAGCTCGCAATTGCTGTTGCTCTGTGCGGTTTGCTCATCGGCACTCCGGTGCAGGCTAAGACCTTTGTCGGCGTGTTGTGGCCGATGTTCGGGCCTTTGCCGGCGATCGGGCTCGACGAACTGGTCGCCGAGCTCAAAACGATGCCCGATGTCGAAGTCGAGACCTATGTGCATCAGGCGTGGCCAAGCCTGGTCGATGACCTCTCCAAGCTGCCACCGGGAACGCACACGGTCGTCGTCGGCTATAGCCTCGGCGCCAACAGCTCGGTCTTCGTTGCCAATGATGCCAACCATGTCGATTTGATTGTCGCGCTGCAGCCGTCGATGCTGAGCTGGAACCCAGCGCTCAAACCCGGAAAAGTCGGGCGGATGATCGAAATCTACAACCCCAATCCGTGGGAGACGCTCGGCGGCATGGGGTCGAAAAAGCTGGAGGGCGATAATATCGAATACATCGCTAACAACGACTCGCACCCGGGTGCGCAGTTCAGTTCGCAATTTCGCGATCTGGTGAAAACCGAGGTCGCCAAGTTCACCGCCGAAGATCGGCAGGATATGGCGCAAGCCGACGCGCCGAAACCGCTCGCTTATGCGCAATCGTCACCGTCGTTGCCGCTTGAGCCGGTGGTGGACCTTCAGGAGCGGAGCGATCCAGCCGCCGACGATCGCGTTGCTCGCGTCGAAATGCCGACTATGCCGGCGCCTGCCCCGCGGTTGCCGCAGGAGCGGCCGAAGCCGCAGTCCGCGCGTGATCGGACGCGCGGGCATGACAATGCGGCGGCCGACGATCCCCTGCAAATCGCTGCAGCCGCGTTGGCGAAGTTGCCGCCCCCGCCGCCGCTGCCGCCAAGGCCGGAAGCGGCTGCGCCGCCGAGCGATCTGTCGTCCACTGACGCGCCGGCCTTTCTCGACCGGCTTTCGGGCGCCGTTAATTCAGGGGATTTGTTCGCGCAACGTGAGCTGACGGCCGCCGACCTGAAGGACTATGCGGCGCGAACCTATCGCGGCTCGCCGATAGGCGATTTGACACAAACGGCGTCGAATTAGCTCTGCGCGCCGACGCGTGCATCGTCAAAAGGGCAATTCGCCCGCGTAAAAGAAAGAAAAAACCAGATACAGAACCGTGCAGAAGCTGACGGCCGCCGTCAGTCCGCAAAACACGGCACATAATTTGGCGCCCCAGGCGAGGCCGTGCTTCCACCACGCCTCGCGCGGATAGCGCGAGGCACTCCGCCATATGGCCACAGCGACAAGCGGTAGGACCGCGCTCGATAGCGTGAACACGACGCCGATCGCTATCGCAACCGACGGTTCGCCGACGCCACAACCCGTGAGCATGCTCAGTCCGGTGAGATCCCAGACGAGGGCAAGCGGAACGCCGATCAGCCAGAACGCGCGCCACAGGGCGATATCGCCGGCTATCATTCGCTGCAAAAGTCTCATGGATTTCAATTTAGCAGAGAGAGGCGGCGCGGCGGATCGCCGTTGGAAAACGGTCTTGGCTTGATTCTAGCCGCTATCTGCGAAGTTTTTGACAGTGCGGAGCCACGGAACCCGTTTTGCCACGAAAATGTCCAGCCAATAGCCGATTTGTGCTAGTCGATGGCGTGGGCGAGGCATTCCGGGGCATCGGGTGGGTCCCGCAGCAGGCGAAAATACGACCACTCTCCGCGATGCATCGGTTTTCAGACTGTTCCGAATCCCAGAGCCTATGGTTCGAGCCAAAGACATCCTCACTTATGCCGCAGGCTGTGTCGCGGCGGCCCTGATCGCGGCCTGCTTCGTCACGGCTGCTGGCGCCGAACAGACCGCGACCGCCATTCACGGCCGCGCTTATATGTTCCGTGGCCTCATCGGCATGATCGATTGGGGCATGGATCAGCTCGCGCAGCGCATCGATCGCGCCGGCGTCGCCGCCGATATCGAGGGCTATTCGGCTTGGCGCTCGGTCGCCACTCAAGCCATCGCCGATTACCGCCGCGATCCCAAGCCGATCACCGTCATCGGCCATTCCATCGGCGGCGATTCCGCCGTGCAATTCGCCGAAGCGCTCGAAGGCGCGCATGTCCCGGTTAGCCTGCTCATCACCTATGACCCGACGCGCGCCGCGCATCCCATCCCGGCGAACGTCGAGCGCTATATCAATCTCTACCAGTCCTCCAACATCCTTGGCGGCGGCGACCTCGAGCCTGGGCGCGGCTTCCACGGCCATTACGCCAGCTACAACCTCAAAGACCGCCCCGAGATCGTCCACATTAATCTGGACAAATTCGACGCCATTCAGCAGCAGCTCGCCGCCAAGGTCAGATCGGCCGCCGCGCGCGGCGAGGGCGATGCCGTGCCGCTACGGCTCGTGCCGCCAGCCACCGGCGCCATCGAATTGTGGGACTCGGGCGAGCCGGTCGCGGCCCATGCCGGCGATACGCTGCAGACAGTCGCGGCGACCAATCATGTGCCGCTCTGGGCGCTCATCCAGCTCAATCCGAAGTCGGAGCACGCGGCGCTGACCGAAGGCGAGCGCATCGTGGTGCCGCGCTACCTTGGCGCCAAAAGCCACTAAGGTCGCAGGGAGCTTCCCGCGTTACGTCGGCGGAAGCATCGAATAGCCGACGCCGGCGCGCATATAGCCGGTGCCGATCGCACTCAATAATCCTTGGATCCGCTCGACCGATTTCTCGATCATGCCGGGCGGATCGCCGGCCTCGATCTGGTCCTTCAGCTCGACGAGCGCCTGGTTGGCGACGTGCAGGCGCCGCGCCAGAACCATCGTGACGTAGAGGAGTGCGACCGGGTCTTCACCGAGCAATGTCGCAGCGTCGGCAACGTGAAACTCCGATATTTCGACGGCAAGCACGTCGGCGCCATGCGGCTGGTCGAGCAGGGCAGAGAGTTCGCCAAACACCGCGCCGGGTTCCGCCACCGTGGCGATCTCGATGCCGCTCTTGAGGATGCTGACCGCGCCGCTTTTGAGAATGAGAAGCCGCCCGGTATTGGTGCCTTCGGCGAACACGGTCTCGCCGGCGCCGTAGCTCGCGAGCGGAAGCGCGGCAAGCTTTTCTTGCCAGACCTCTTTGTCATGGATCAGCGGCATTCCGGCCCCCCTATGTGCCGCGTCGGTTGCGGACCGTGCCCAGGCAGATCATCGGGCAGATACCATGACCATGCAGGGATTCCAATGTCGCCGCGAGCTTGGCGCCATGCTGGCGCCGAACGCCGCGACCGACATAGGCAAGCTGCGAAACCGCCGAATGGACTTCGTAGAGCACATGCGGATATGAAGCCGAGAACGGATCTTTGTCGATATCAGCCCGTAAACTCGTTCGCTCATCGCGTGAGGTGCCATGTCACCAGTCATCGATATTCATCCGCATATCGTTTCGCCGGACACCAAATGCTATCCGCTTGCTCCGCTCGGCGGCAAGCAATCGACGTGGTCAAGCGAGCGGCCGACGACCTTCGAGACGCTTCTGAATGCCATGGACGAGGCGGGCGTCGCCAAAGCCGCGATCGTGCATTCATCGACGGCCTACGGATACGACAACAGCTATGTCGCCGACGCCGTCGCAGCGGTGCCGTCGCGCTTCACCGGCGTTTATTCGATCGACGTCATGGCGCCGGACGCGGTGAAGACGTTCGATTATTGGCTGGGGCGCGGCTGCACCGGTATGCGGCTGTTCACCAGCGGCAGCACGATGCCGGATCAGGCCACCTGGTTCATCGATCCGAAGACCTATCCGTTTTGGGAGCATGCGGCCGCAAGGAACATTCCGGTCTGCATGCAGATGAAGTCGGAAGGCATTCCGCTCTTGCGCCAGATCATGGACAAGTTTCCGAAGGTGACGATGATCCTCGACCACCTGACCCGCGCGCCGTTCGAAGACGGGCCGCCCTATAACGGCGCCGCCGATCTCTTCGACCTCGCCAAATACCCGAAGGTTTACTTGAAAGTCACGCCGATCAATGTGACGCCGGACTCATGGGGCAAGGGTACGCCGCAGACGTTCTTCGGCAAATTGATCGACAGTTTCGGCGCCTCGCGGATCGCCTGGGGATCGAATTTTCCGAATTCGGTCGGGACGCTTGCGGAAATTCTGGGCGCGGCGAGAACGGCGTTTTCCTTCGCAAAGGATTCCGATCAGGACTGGATCTTCGGCGAGACGGCGCTGGCGCTTTATCCGGTACTTGCTGATCGATAAAAGGAGGCTGCGATGGCGGCGCAATCGAAACTCACTTTGCATACGATGCTGGGCAACTATCCGAACGTCGCGCCGCTCAAAAGCGGGGCGGTGCATTCCGATCTCGTCGATTTCGACTTCGTCGAAGTCAAGGTCGCCAACAACCTGTTCAAGCAGGTGGTGCGCGAGGCCAAATACGATCTCGCCGAACTGGCTATCGTCACCTATCTGCAGGCGCGGTCCTACGACAAGCCTTATATTTTGATGCCTGCCGTGGTGGTGAGCCGCGGCCAGCATCACACCATCGCCTATAACGCCGAGCGCGGCACGCTCAAGCCATCCGATTTCAACGGCAAGCGTGTCGGCGTCCGCGCCTTCACCGTGACGACAGGCACCTGGGTGAGGGGGATTCTGGCGAGCGATTATGGCGTCGATCTCAATAAAGTGGAGTGGATCACGTTTGAGGATCCGCATGTCGCGGAATACCACGATCCCGACATCGTCAAACGGGCGCCGCCCGGCAAGGACTTATTACAGATGCTTCTTGACGGCGAAATCGATGCGGCCATTGTCGGCGACAAGCTTCCCGATCCGCGGCTCAAGCATCTTATCCCTGACGCCGAAGCCGCCGCGCAGAAATGGGCCGAGCGTCACCACGGCGTGCCGATCAATCACATGCTGGTGGTGCGAACCGAGCTGTCCCGATCGCGGCCCGACGTGGTGCGGGACGTGTTCCGGCTATTCCAGGACAGCAAACGCACCGCCGGCCTGCCCGATGGCGGCGTTCTCGATCCTCATCGTTTCGGGGTCGAAGCCTGCCGCCCTAATTTGGAAATCATCATCGATTTTTGCCGGCAGCAAAAACTGATCCCCGGGCCGGTATCGGTCGACGAGCTGTTCGACGACACGACCCGCGCGCTGGGAGCGAGCTGAGTGAAATTGCATATGGCGCGGCATCGGCGCGGCCTGGGCCGGCAACAATACTGAGATTTTGCGTAAGCTTGTTCCGTAAGCTGGAATTTACCGTTGGAGATGACGCCGATCGTCGGCGTCAGATCGGCCGGCGCCTTGGCGCTAGCTGGCTATCAAGGTCCTGGCGCGAGCATTTTTGGCGCCGACAAGGTCTGCATAGTCATCAATGGGCATCGGCCGTCCGACCAGATAGCCCTGCACCTCGTCACAGCCCCGATCGAGCAGCATCGCATGCTGCACGGCGGTTTCGACGCCTTCGGCCAGTACCGGAATGTCGAGGCTGTGGCCGAGATCGATCACGGCGCGCACGATCGCCATGGAATGCTGATTGTGCTCGAGATCGAGAACGAAAGTCCGATCGATCTTGATTTTGTCGAATGCGAAAGAATGCAGGTACGACAAGGAAGAATATCCGGATCCGAAGTCATCGAGCGCGATGCGGACGCCAAGGGCCTTGAGCCGGGAGAGAATGGATACCGCGCGTGAGAAGTCGTCGATAAATACGCTTTCGGTAATTTCGAGCTCCAGCCTGGTCGGGGCAAGGCCGGTATCGAGCAGAATCGAATGCACGAGGGAGGGGAGAGTCCCATAGCGGAATTGCAGTGGCGACACATTCACTGCGACTGTCAGGGGGTGGCGCCAACTCGCTGCCTCGCGGCAGGCTTCGCGCAAAGCCCATTCGCCGAGCGGGACAATCAGCCCGCTCTCTTCGGCGATGGCAATGAACACATCGGGCGATACTGAACCATGATGCCGATCTTGCCAGCGCGCCAGCGCTTCAAATCCGAGGGTCTTTCCGGACATCGTCTTTTGCGGCTGATAGTCGAGACGAAGCTGTTGGAATTCGATGGCGGAGCGCAGGGCGTCCTGCAAAGTACGCCGCTCGCGAACCTGCTCGCCTATTTTGGTGTCGAAAAACAGGACTGAGCCGCGAACCTCGGCTTTGGCGCGATAGAGGGCGATGTCCGCGTTGCTGATCAAGGTCTTACTATCGGAACCGTGACTGGGATATATGGCCGCTCCGATCGTCGCCCCGGTCTTGATGCGCCGGCCTTCCACGCGGATTTCTTCCCTAAAGGCTTCTAGCAGGCGATCCGCAAGCGGCGCGGCTATTTGGTCGCCGCCATCCACGATCAATGCAAATTCATCGCCGCCGATCCGCGCCACAAAGGCGTCACCCGCGGCGCGCAGCAAGCGCCGCGATACCTCACATAACAAGGCATCCCCGAAGAGATGACCGTAGGTGTCGTTTGTTTCCTTAAATCCATCGAGGTCGAGCGACAAGACGGTGAACTGATCGCCACGCCCGGCGGCGCGCTTGATCGTCTCCTCCAATGTATCGTTGAATGTCCTTCGATTTGCGATATTGGTCAGATGATCTTGATGCGCCATGCGTGCGATGCGCTGCTCCGTGCGATTACGCTCGGTAACGTCCTGAAGGACCGTTACGAGAAGTTGAGGAGCTTGCGAGTCGTCCCGTACGGCAACGGTGGTTGCCGTACAGATCCTGACGCCATTGGCAGTGGTGTGAACCTCATGATCGGACCGCGTAATCAGATTCGGCGATCGCAAGGCCTCGGTATTTTCCCTGATGACGAAATCGGCGTGTTCCTTCGAATATAGCTCGGTGACGGTCTTGCCGACAATTTCACCGCGCGAAACGCCAAACAGTTCCTCGAAGGCGCGATTGACGAGGGTATAGGGACACTGGGCCACATCGCCATTTGCGTTTGCGACGTCTTTAACCAGAATCGGAACCGGAACGTGCTCGACGATGGCGTCCAAGAACTTCTGCATCCGGCGAAGCTCTCTCTCCACCTGCTTCGCCGTGCTGATGTCATGAATCACGGTCAAGCGCGCTTTGCGGCCCGCATAGGTCAGTGCGCGCGAAGACACCGAGACGTCGATCATCGCGCCATCGGACGTTATGTGCTGTCCGATATTTTCGCTGAACTGACTCAGTTCCAGCGATCGCAAGAAATTCCCGAATCGATCCCGATCCGCCGCTGGCCGAAGTTCAGGCACGGCCATCGACATGAATTGGTCGCGGCTGTACCCATAGCGCGCAACGGCGGCGTCATTAACCGCCAGGAATTGCAGGCCGTCGCGATCGCTGACCCACATTGGAACGGGACTGCCTTCGAAGAGCAGCCGGAACGATTCCTCGCGGCTGACCTGCTCGGTCACGTCCTTGTGGGTTGCAACCCATCCGCCATCGTCCATCGGCCGACGCGTGACCAGAATCAGACGGCCATCGCGCAGCCTATTTATATGCTGGCATGCTTGTCCCGTGGCAATCGTGTTCAGTCGCCGCGCGACGAACGTATCGGGGTCTTCCAATATATTGCCGATGGCGTTTTGATGCTCGAGAATCGATCTCAGGAGAGTACCCGGCCGTGCCTGTTCTTGGCTCAGGTCATACAGGTCGGCATATTGTTGGTTGCAAACGATGAGCCGCTGATCGCCGTCAAACATGCATAGTCCTTCCGGCATGTTTGCGAGGGCGGAGTCGAGATGCACCTTTTGTTTTGCGATGAGATTTTCGCGTTCGGCAAGGCGATTGCGATGGCGAATGCTGACGAGAAATCCAATAAAAAGCAGTGCGGTGAGAACGCAGGCCGCCGCAAAGAATATGAGCCGCAGCCGATTGTAGGGCGCGAAGATATCACGCCCGGCCAGGCCCACCATCGCAATCAGCGCGAGCCACAACGGCGGAATCATGAGCACGTAAAGCAGATTCGCCGGCTGCAGCGCCGCCCGAAACCAATTGCGGCGGCCGTGAGTCAATAT
>JBAQAB010000105.1:0-19575 GCA_049285535.1 Xanthobacteraceae bacterium | reverse complement strand
GGCTTACGCATGGCGTGATAATATTCCTCGCGGTACACGAACAGCACCACGTCGGCGTCCTGCTCGATCGAGCCTGACTCGCGCAGATCGGATAATTGCGGCCGCTTGTCGTCGCGGTTTTCGACTTGCCGCGACAATTGCGACAGCGCCAGGATGGGAATGTTGAGCTCCTTGGCAAGCGCCTTGAGCCGGGTCGTGATCTCGGTGATCTCCTGCACGCGATTTTCACTGGAGCGGCGGCTGGAGCCCTGCAGCAGCTGGACGTAATCGACCACAAGAAGATCGAGCCCGCGCTGCCGTTTCAATCGCCGTGCGCGTGCCGCCAGTTGGCCGATCGAAAGACCGCCGGTCTCGTCCACATAGAACGGGAGGTTTTGCAGCTCGATCGAAACGTCTTTGATCTTCTCGAAGTCGCCCTCGTCGATGCCGCCGCGGCGGATCTTGTTCGAAGGTATCCCGGTCTGCTCTGAGATGATGCGGGTGGCGAGCTGCTCGGCCGACATTTCGAGCGAGAAGAAGCCGACAATGCCGCCGTTGACGGTCGCCATATGGCCGTCGGCGCGAACCTCGCCGGCCCAGGCCTTAGCGATGTTGTAAGCGATATTGGTGGCAAGCGCGGATTTGCCCATGCCGGGCCGGCCGGCAAGAATAATCAGATCGGAGGGCTGCAGCCCGCCCATCCGGCTGTCGAGGTCGGTCAGGCCAGTTGCCAGCCCGGACAAGCTGCCGTCGCGCTGATAGGCGCGCGCCGCCATGTCGACGGCCGTAGTCAGCGCCTGGGCGAAGCGCTGAAAGCCGGAATCGTAGCGGCCGGTCTCGGCGATTTCGTATAGCCTGCGCTCGGCATCCTCGATATGGCTGATCGGCGTCGATTCGACCGGCGCGTCATAGGCCAAATTGACCATATCCTCGCCGATTGCGATCAGATCGCGCCGAATCGACAGATCGTAGACGGTGCGGCCATAGTCCTCGGCATTGATGATCGTCGTTGCCTCGGCTGCAAGCCGCGCCAGATATTGGTTGAGCGAAAGCCCCGCGATATCCACGTCGGCCGGCAGAAACGTCTTGAGCGTGACCGGTGTCGCAAGCTTGTTGGCCCGGACCAAGCCGCCGGCCAGCTCAAAAATCCGCTGATGGATCGGCTCGAAGAAGTGCTTGGGCTCGAGAAAATCGGAGACGCGATAATACGCCTCGTTATTGACGAGGACGGCCCCGAGCAGTGCCTGCTCGGCCTCTATATTGTGCGGTGCCGTGCGGAACGTCGGTTCCGGCGGCGCCTGCTTGCGTGCGGTCGAATCGAATACCGGCATGATGGATCAGAAGAATCGGGGGCTGTGGCCGATTTGCGGCACGTGGCCGAAATACGGCGAGTGAAAAATTCGGCTTGTTACTCAACATCGTGGATCACTCAACGACAGCGGCACATCGCGCGCCTTCGCGTCCGTTACGCAACCACGCTCTGTCGATAGTCGAGCGGCTGCACAATGGGAAATCCTCATTGCGGCTGTCCCCGTTACTCACCGGACGCGCCTGAGGAAAGATCAAGTCGCTTGACGGCGAGCGCCAAAGCGCGCCACCCCGCCGGACTACTCGCCGGCGAGTCGCAGCGGCGTCGAATAGCCGGCTTCGATGCCACGCAAGCGGGCCTCTTCGCGCGCGATGTAGTCGCGCGTGGTCGGCGTCAGGCCCTTGCGTTTGGCGATCTGGATCTGGAACACGACCATGTCACCCTCGCGAAACGCCATTTCCGAGCAGGCGAGGTAGAATTCCCACATGCGGACGAAACGCTGGTCGTAGAGCCGCACCACTTCGTCGCGGTGGGCCAGGAAGCGCTCGCGCCAGGCCTTGAGCGTTTCGGCATAATGCAGCTGCAACACTTCGACGTCGGTGACGATGAGTTTCGCGTGCTCGATCGCCGGCAGCACTTCCGAGAGCGCGGGAATATAGCCGCCCGGGAAGATGTATTTGGCGATCCAAGGGTTGGTAATGCCCGGAGGACTGCTGCGCCCAATCGAGTGCAGCAGCATGATGCCGTCGTCGGCAAGAATGTCAGCGCATTTGTCGAAGAAGGTCTCGTAAAATCCGACGCCGACGTGCTCGAACATGCCCACCGACACGATGCGATCGAAAGGACCGTCGACATCGCGATAATCCAGCAGCCGGAACGCTGTATCCTGGGTGCGGCCGCGCTCAAGTGCCCGATTTTGCGCGCGTTGGAATTGTTCCTGTGACAGGGTGATGCCGGTGACCTGCGCGCGGGCGATTTCAGCGAGGTAGAGCGCCAACCCGCCCCAGCCGCAGCCGATATCGAGCACCGTGGCGCCAGGTTTGACGCGCAATTTGGCCGCGAGATGCCGCTTCTTAGCGAGTTGCGCGTCATCAAGCGACACATCGGGTGTTTCGAAGTAGGCGCAGCTGTATTGCTGGTCGCCGTCGAGGAAAAGCGAATAAAGCCGGCCATCGAGATCATAATGGTGCGCCACGTTGTGGCGCGCGCGGGACCGCAGGTTCAATTGCTGCAGGCGGCGGAACAGATAGCGCACCAGCCTCGGCAGCGTCCAATTTGGCGCGGGGATTAGCGGCTGACGCAGCAGGATAGCAAGCACATCGGCAATCGAGCCTTGTTCGACGACAAGGGTGCCGTCCATATAGGCTTCGCCGAGCTTCAACTCGGGATCCATCAGAACTGCGCGTTGCGCCTTTGCCGTAGTGAAGCGCACCGCAATGGGCGATCCCCTGCCATCGCCAAAGGTGCGTGTGGACCCGGCCGCGGTCGTGACCGTAAAAGACCCGCGACGGATATACCGACGTAAAAATATGAACAGCAACCGATCCACGGCCGCCTCCACGCTTTACAACGCCTCCTTACGCAGCCTGCGACGTTTGGCGCTTCTTCCGCCGCGGCGGCCATTCGGCCGCTCATTTCGCCGTTGCAGGGGCAAGGTCTTCTTCTTTGCCGTTATTAAAACAAAATCCTCCGCAACCAGCAATGCTGCGAGATCATGCGTTGGGGGGTTGCGCACGCCATGCTCGCATCCGGCCGCTTTTGGGGTATTCATTGATTGCCAAGCCACCAGGACTTGAGGGAGGCAACGTGTTTCGCCGAATAGGGCCCGTAATTGGGACGGTTGCGGCCGTGGCCTTTGTCATGTTCCCGACAATGGCTCTTGCCCAGGTCAACATCGATCAGGGCAAGTCCGCAGGCGACATCTTCTCCAGCGTTTGCACGGCTTGCCATAAGACGCCGCGCGGCTTAGCCGCCGGCAAGAACAGCCTGATGCTTTCGGCGTTTTTGCGCGAGCATTATACCGCCAGCAGCGACCAGGCCTCTGCGCTAGCCGCTTACGTCCTTGGGGCCGGCGGCTCCGAACCGGCCCCGAAGCAAAAGCCGGAAGTCGAGCACGCCAGAGCCGAGGAGCCCAAGGCCGGGGAGCCCAAGGCCGGGGAGCCCAAGGCCGGGGAGCCGAAAACTGCGGAACCAAAAGCTGGCGAGCCCAAAACCGCGATACATCCGGTGCGGACGGCGGCAAAACCCGAGGAAGAGAAGCGGCCTAAACAGGAGGCCAAGCGCGAGGAACACGTGGCAAGCCCACCGGGCCCCGAAAAGCCCGAGCCAGCGCCGGAAACGGCAAACCGGGAAGTCGCGCCGAAACCGGACGACGCGGCGCATGAGGCGGTGCCTGTCTCGGCCGCGCCCACGCCAGCACCCGTCGCAAATGCGAGCCCGAGTACTGCCGAACCGCCGAATTCCGGGCCAAAATCAGAAGTCACGCCGGCCGCTGGTGCTGCGGTTCCGGCAGAGGAGCAGCACAGCGCGGGCGCCGCGGTGCCGCGCGATAATATTCCAGACTGAGAAGCGTCCGTCTGCCGAACTGAGAGGCGTTCAGTCCGCTCAGCTCTTTTCAGATCCCGGCGGGTTTTCGGCCGCTTCCGCGTCCTCGTCCTGGCGCGACGCTTCGCCGGCTCCCGGCTCGAAAAATTCCTCCGCGGCGACGCGTGCAGCTTCCGCTTCCGTCGTTTCGCGCAGCTGTGTCACATCCTCGCCGCGGGCAATGCGTGCAGCTTCCTCTTCATTGCGGGCGACGATGACGGTAACGTTGCTTTCGACTTCGGGGTGCAGCGAGATCGGCACTTTGTGCTGACCGATCGTCTTGATCGGCGCATTGAGCGCGATTTGACTGCGATTGATCCGGAAGCCGGCATCGCCGATGAGGGTAACGAGATCGCGCGGCGATACCGAACCGAACAGCTGACCCGACTCCGAAGCCTGCCGCAGCACGGTGAAGCTCTTGCCGTCGAGCTTTCCCGCGACTTGCGAAGCCTCGGTCTTGAGCGTGAGCGAGCGCGCTTCCAGATCGCCTTTCATTGTCTCATAGCGGCCGCGGTTCTCGGCCGTGGCCCGCAATGCCTTGCCGCGCGGCAGCAGGAAGTTCCGGGCAAAGCCGTCCTTCACGCGCACGACGTCGCCCATTTGGCCGAGCCTGCTGATACGTTCGAGTAGGATTACTTCCATGGCGGCCTCCTCAGCGGATCACATAGGGCAGGAGGCCCAGAAATCGCGCGCGCTTGATCGCCTGTGCAAGTTCGCGCTGCTTCTTTGCGGAAACCGCGGTGATGCGGCTCGGCACGATCTTGCCGCGCTCCGAAACGAAACGCTGCAGGAGCTTGACGTCCTTGTAGTCAATTTTGGGTGCGTTCGCGCCCGAAAACGGGCAGCTCTTGCGGCGGCGGAAGAACGGCCGGCGGCCGCCGGCGCCCTGCGGTGACATGGCCATGCTCAAACCTCCACCGGGCTGTCGGGTTCGTCGGCGCCTTCACGCGGCCGCCGGTCACGATCACGCGGACGGTCTCCTCGATCGCCTCGATCAAATCGATCGCCCCGATCAAACCGGTCGCCTCGATCACCCCGGCGATCGTCGCGGTCGCGATCCCGTTCGGCGCGCCGCATCATGGCGGATGGACCTTCCTCGTGTGCGTCGACCCGGATCGTGAGATAGCGCAAAACGTCTTCGTTGAGGCGTTCCAGGCGCTCGATCTCGTTGATAGCCGGGGGCGGAGCGTCGACGTCCATCAGGGTGAAATGCGCCTTGCGGTTCTTGCGCAGGCGATAGGAGAGCGATTTGACACCCCAGTATTCGGTCTTTTTGACCGATCCCCCGAGGCCCTCGATGACGCCCTTTAATTGCGCGGTCAATTCATCGACCTGCTGCGTGCTAGCGTCCTGGCGCGCAAGATAGACGTGTTCATAGAAAGGCATGGCTGCCCTTTCCTCATTTGCCGTGCTCGCCCAGGCGCGAAGCCCCTCGAACCCTTCGGGAAAGGCTCGAATGCTCTGAAGGCGGGAACACCGGACGCCGAACCACCGAGTATTTGGGGTCCTACCGCGCTTTCGGCGCGGCCGTCCGTTCAGCCCCCGGCCGGGGTCGAGCGGAAGGCGGCCTTATACGCGGCGGAGCAAAAAAGGCAATAGATCAGGAAATCCGGCCGTGATGGTCGGCATTCTGGATCAGTTCGGCGAGCCGCACGGCGAGTTCGACCCCTTCGCGCAACTGCTTGGCGCCGGCGCCATTGGGCACCGGCGATCCGCGTAGTTTCTTCATTTCCGCCAGCAAGGCATTGAGACTTTGCTCCAAGAGCCGCTGGCGAAATGCCGGGTCCGAACGCGCGCGGGAAAGGTCCGCATCGGTAACCGGCGAGAAGGGGATCATAAGAAGGCGCTCGCGCTGCAATCCGGGGTCAATATCCCTAGTTTGGCGCATCTTAACGATTTGCCGTTGTCGTTTTATTACGCCGTCGCATCCTTGACATGGGGGTGATCCCGGTATCTTTCGCCCCTTCCCGGTGGGGCAATTCGGATTTTCAGGCGGGCTTTAGGCATATGGCGGCGGCGTTTGTTTTTCCCGGCCAGGGCAGTCAGGCCGTCGGTATGGGCAAGGCCTTGGCCGAGGCGTTTCCATCCGCGCGACGGGTTTTCGAAGAGGTCGATAGTGCGCTGGGCGAGCGGCTCAGCGACATCGTCTGGAACGGGCCCGCGGACGCATTGACGCTGACTGAAAATGCCCAGCCGGCACTCATGGCGGTCTCGCTCGCGGCGCTGCGCGCGCTCGAGGAAGAGGCCGGCGTCGACGTCAAGCGCGACGCAAGCTTCGTTGCCGGTCATTCGCTTGGCGAATATTCTGCGCTCGCCGGGGCGCGGTCGCTGTCAATTGCCGATGCGGCGCGGCTGTTGCGCATCCGCGGTCGCGCCATGCAGAAAGCGGTCGCCGTCGGCGCCGGTGCGATGGCGGCGCTGATCGGCCTCGAATTAGGCGACGTCAAAGCGATTGCCGCGGAAGCAGGCAGCGTCGGCATTTGCGCGGCCGCCAACGACAATGGCGGCGGACAGGTTGTTCTGTCGGGCGCCAAAGCGGCGGTCGAACACGCCGTGGAACTGGCGAAGCTTCGCGGCGCGAAGCGCGCCATGATGCTGTCGGTCTCCGCCCCCTTCCATTGCCCGCTGATGCAGCCCGCCGCCGAGGTCATGGCGGAAGCGCTTGCCAAAGTTTCGGTCAAGCCGCCGATTGTACCGCTCGTTGCGAATGTGCTGGCCCGACCGATCACTGAGCCTGCGGAAATCGTCAGTTGTCTGGTTGAACAGGTCACCGGCACCGTCCGGTGGCGCGAATCGATTCTTTTTATGGCACACGCCGGCGTGACTGATTTTTATGAGATCGGCGCCGGCAAGGTGTTGACGGGCTTGATCAAGCGGATCGCGGATGCTGCAACTGCATCGGCCATCGGCACGCCCGAAGATCTCGGCCGGTTCACTGCCGTGCGCGCCTGAGTTATTTCTGGTTGGAAGGGCAGGGATCGCATGTTCGAGCTTACCGGAAAGACTGCGCTCGTGACCGGGGCCACCGGCCCCATCGGCGGCACCATTGCCCGCACCCTCCACGGTCAGGGCGCGACGGTTGCCATTTCGGGAACACGGCGCGAGATCCTCGATCGGCTCGCGGGCGAGCTTGGCGAGCGCGTCCATGTCATGCCGTGCAATCTCGCCGACCCGGCCGAAACTGACGCCCTGGTGCCGCGGGCCGAGGAGGCGATGGGCCAGCTCGATATTCTCGTCGCCAATGCCGGTGTGACCAGAGACAATCTCCTGGTGCAGTTGCGCGACGAGGACTGGGAACAGGTCATCTCCATCAATTTGTCGGCCACGTTCCGGCTCTCGCGCGCCGCGGTGCGCGGCATGATGCGCCGCCGTTTTGGACGCGTTATCGCGATCACGTCGGTGGTGGGAACCACCGGCAATCCCGGGCAGGCTAATTATGTTGCCGCAAAAGCCGGGATAACCGGCATGGTCAAAGCCATGGCGCAGGAATATGCCAAACGCGGCGTGACGGCGAATTGCGTTGCACCGGGCTTCATCGTCACCCCGATGACGGAAAAGCTCAACGACAAGCAGCGGGAAGCGATTGTCGCAAAAATTCCGGCAAGCCGCGCCGGCACCCCTCAAGAGGTGGCGGCTGCGGTGGTGTTCCTCGCATCGAACGAGGCCGCCTATGTCACTGGCCAGACGTTGCATGTAAATGGTGGAATGGCCATGATTTGAACGCGATAGTATCGGCGACGGCGGTATGCGGCCGCGCTGGTCAACGCATTTGAAGTGTGGTAACCGAACCGAAATCGGGCTGGGGGAGCCGGAATGCCGGAGCGCGGGGCGAAACTTCCGCCTCTGAATCGGTGTCGACCCAATTGAGCTTGTCCGCCCTCGTCGGCAGGTTCAATGAAGAGCTTGGACGGGTTCACTGCTAGGTCGATTGGGTCGCGTTGAAAGATGAGGTTGAAGCGATGAGTGATATTGGCGAACGGGTGAAAAAAATCGTCGTGGAGCATCTTGGCGTCGAGCCCGATAAGGTGACGGAAAACGCCAGCTTCATCGACGATCTCGGCGCCGACAGCCTCGACACTGTCGAGCTCGTCATGGCGTTCGAGGAAGAGTTCGGCTGCGAAATCCCCGATGATGCCGCCGAAACCATCTTGACGGTTGGCGACGCCATCAAATTTCTCGAGAAGAACGCCAAGAGCTGACCGTCGGCGGGCCCCGGCAGCCATTTCATGGATTGCGCGCGCCGCGAGAACTGCACATCATCGTGTGCGGGTCGATGCTGTTTGCGTGGGTTTCTGAGGCGGAACGCGCGGAATAGCCATGGTTCTAGTCTCTGCCGGGAGTGTGCTTGATGCGACGTGTCGTCGTCACAGGTCTTGGATTGGTGACGCCGCTTGCGTGCGGGATCGAGGAGACTTGGCGGCGCTTGCTGGCCGGCGATAGCGGAATCAAGCGCATTGAAAAATTCGACGTTTCGGACCTCACCTGCAGGATCGCCGGGCAAGTTCCGCGTGGCGACGGCTTTGCGGGTACCTTCGATGCCGATCACTGGATGGAGCCAAAAGAGCAGCGCAAGGTCGACGACTTTATCGTCTTTGCGATGTCGGCGGCGACGCAAGCGCTCAACGACGCCGACTGGCATCCGCAGGCGTATGACGATCAGGTAGTGAGCGGCGTTCTGATCGGCTCCGGAATCGGCGGCGTCGAAGGCATTGCGGAAACCGCGCTTGTGTTGCGCGATCGCGGGCCGCGTCGGGTCTCGCCGTTCTTTATCCCGGGGCGGCTCATTAACCTTGCGTCGGGTTACGTGTCGATCGCGCATGGGCTCAAGGGACCGAACCATGCCGTTGTCACCGCTTGCTCGACCGGCGCGCACGCCATTGGCGACGCCGGCAGGCTGATCGCGCTCGGCGACGCCGATGTAATGGTGGCCGGCGGCACTGAATCGCCGATCAACCGCATTTCGCTCGCGGGCTTTGCCGCCTGCCGCGCCTTATCGACCGGGTTCAACGACACGCCCGAACGCGCGTCGCGGCCCTATGACCGCGATCGCGATGGCTTTGTCATGGGCGAGGGAGCGGGCGCCGTGGTGCTTGAAGAGTATGAGCACTCCAAGCAACGCGGCGCGCGCATTTATGGCGAGCTCATCGGCTACGGCATGTCCGGCGACGCATACCATATCACGGCGCCGGCCGAAGACGGCGATGGCGCATTTCGCTGCATGACGGCTGCGACGCGCCGCGCCGGTATTTCCGTAGGCGATATCGACTACATCAATGCCCATGGCACTTCCACGCCGCTGGGCGACGAGATCGAGCTCAAAGCCGTCGAACGCCTGATCGGCAACGCCGCCGGCCATATCGCAATGTCGTCGACGAAGTCTTCGATCGGCCATCTGCTCGGCGCCGCCGGCGCTGTCGAAGCAATTTTCTGCCTGCTCGCGATGCGCGATCAGGTGCTGCCGCCGACGATCAACTTGGACAATCCGTCGGTGGCGACGGCGATCGATCTCGTCCCGCACGAAGCTCAAAAGCGGCCGGTCAACGTCGTGCTGTCGAATTCCTTCGGATTTGGCGGCACCAATGCGTCACTCGTTTTCCGCCGGGTGGCGTCATAGTGCGAGCCAACACGCCTTCGCCATATTTGCTCCGCACTCGCCTGCGATCCACTATAGGTCTTGCCTATGGTCGCGCCCATGGGCGGAAATCTCAGAACTTCCCGGCGCTTGTTTCCGTCGGGAAGAACATCCTTTCAAAGTTGCTCGTGCGGTTTGCAGATGCGGATATGCGGCCGTGACAGGTTCTAACGTTCCGCCGGGCGGCGGCGAGAAAGCCGCGCCAAAAGCACAAGCGACCGTCGGACGCGCGGCCGATAAGCCCGCCGTGCAGCCGCCGCGATCGACCACGCCCATTCCCCCCAATCTGTCAAAGCCCCCAGCCGCAAAGCCCGCGAATGGACCTGCGGCGGCGGCTCCGGACGGAGCGGCGCCGCGCCCGCTGTCGATCGGCGAAGCGCTGCTTGGCCGCGACGCGGCCCCGGCTCCATCGTCGCCAGCATCCTCATCCAGCCGCACGTCCGTGCCATACTCGCAAGCGCCGGGGCGAGCGTCGTCGGGCGTTGCCGATTCTCATCCGCCTAGGGCGGAGCGACGGACGGATGAAATCGGCATGACGGCCACCGACTCAAATCGCGGCGACCCCAAGCGCTTTGTGCCGCGGAGCCCGCGAACGGCGATCGAACCCGACACGGTGGAAGTGCCCACCCGCCGCTCGGCCAGGGCGCGGCATCCTCTCGTCGTTATCGGCAACGCCATCATAAGCATTTTCGTGTTGCTGGCGGTCTTGGCTGGCGTCGTGCTTTTCATCGGTACCCAGCATTTCGACGCACCCGGTCCGTTGCCCCAGGACCGCATCGTCAACATTCCGCATGGCTCCGGCATGCGCGATATCGCCGATGTCTTGACCCGGGAAGGCGTGATTGATCAGCCGTGGGTGTTCATCGGCGGCGTGCTCGTGCTCAAGGCGCGCGAGGGCCTCAAGGCGGGCGAATACGAATTCAAAGCGCATTCCAGCCTGCGCGACGTCGTGGCGACCATTGTCGAGGGCAAGGTGGTGCCGCACCAGGTCAGCATTCCGGAAGGTCTGACGTCGCAGCAAATCGTTACGCGACTATTGGCCGACGACGTCCTTACCGGAGACATCAAGGCAATTCCGGCCGAGGGCAGTCTGTTGCCCGACACCTACAATTTCACGCGCGGGATGACCCGCGAACAAATGGTCGAGCGCATGCAACAGGCGCAGCAGCGCGCGGTGGAGGAAATCTGGGAGCATCGTTCACCCGATTTGCCGCTCAAGACGCCGGAGCAACTCGTCACGCTCGCTTCCCTGGTCGAAAAAGAGACCGGCAAATCCGACGAGCGCTCGCGCGTCGCCGCGGTATTCGTCAACCGGCTCAAGCAGAACATGCGGCTGCAGTCCGACCCCACGATCATCTATGGGCTGGTGGGCGGCCAAGGAACGCTCGGCCGCCCGATCATGAAGAGCGAAATCAGCCAACCGACGCCTTATAATACTTACGTCATCAACGGACTGCCGCCCGGCCCGATCACCAATCCGGGCCGTGCGTCGCTCGAAGCGGCCGCCAATCCGGCGCGAACACGTGAATTGTATTTCGTCGCCGATGGCACCGGCGGCCACGTTTTTGCCGAGACCTATGAGCAGCAGCAACGCAATGTCGCGCGGCTGCGGTCGATCGAGACCGATCAAAAGGATCAGGTCCCCATCGACGACCAGATGAATTCGCCGCAGCCGCCGCAAGGCGCGAGTGCCAATTCCGTCGTACCACCGCCCGCGCCGCCGCTGTTGCGCGGCACCGCCAAGCCGCAGCCCGTTCCGGGCGGCCATTGATCGCAGCCGCAGCCTTGATCGAAGCATAACGACGCGGGCGACTGCGGCTTGTTACCATGCATCGCCGCCGCTAAGTTCGGCGCGATTCTTTTTCCTATTTTGCCGAGGGGTGGCAGTCCATGGCGCTTTCGAGCATGACCGGATTCGCTCGCAGCCATGGCGTGTCCGGTCCCTACACCTGGGCTTGGGAAATCAAATCGGTCAACGGCAAGGGTCTCGATCTGCGGCTGCGCATGCCGCCTGGATGGGATGCCATCGAAGTGCCGGTCCGCGCGCGGACCGCGGAGACGCTGACGCGCGGCTCCATTCAAGCCAACCTGACGGTGGAGCGCAGCGGCGCTCAGCCTGTCGTCCACGTCAATGCAGCCGTGCTCGATGCGATTTTGGCGACGATGAAACAGGTCGCACCGAAGCTCGAGACCTCGCCGCCGTCGCTTGACGGATTGCTCGCGCTCAAAGGCGTAATCGAGGTCAGCGATTCCGAAGAACGGGAAGACGAGCGGCGCAACGCCGAAGCGGCCGTGACCGCCGGCTTTGCCGAGGTGGCCGGCGCGCTCGGCGAGATGCGCCGCCATGAGGGCGCCGCGCTCGGTCGCGTGCTCCTGGCGCGTTTGGGGGATATCGCAGCGCTTGCCGAACGCGCCGAGCGTGCTCCCGGACGCCGGCCGGAAGCGATACGGGCGCGGCTTGCCGAGCAGGTCGCAGCGCTGCTCGAGCAGTCCGAGCGCTTCGATCCCGACCGGCTGCATCAGGAAGCGATTATGATCGCGACCAAGGCCGATGTGCGGGAGGAGCTCGATCGCCTCGCCGCGCACGTCGCGCAGGCGCGGCATTTGATCGAGCAGGGCGGCCCGATCGGCCGCCGGCTCGACTTCCTCGCCCAAGAGCTCAACCGCGAGGCCAACACGCTGTGCGCCAAGGCCAACGATGTGGAGCTCACCAATATCGGGCTGGAGCTGAAAGCCGCGGTCGAGCAATTTCGCGAGCAAGTGCAGAACGTCGAATAGATCGCGGTTGGTGGCAGAATGGGGCGCGCGAGCAAAAATCGAAAGCGGATTGAGCGGCGCGGATTGATGTTCGTGCTGTCGTCGCCGTCCGGCGCCGGAAAGACAACGCTGTCGCGGCTCTTGCTGCGGGCGGATCGCAGGGTCGAGTTATCGGTCTCGGTGACCACGCGCCCCAAACGGCGCGGCGAGGTCAATGGCCGCGATTATCATTTCATCGATCGCCACCGTTTCGATGCCATGGTCAAAAAGGGCGAGCTGTTGGAGTGGGCCGAAGTGTTCGGCCATTGCTACGGCACGCCGCGCCGTCCCGTGATCGAAGCATTGCGGGCCGGCAGCGACATTTTGTTCGATATCGATTGGCAAGGCACGCAGCAGCTTCGCGAAAAAGCCCGCGACGACCTCGTCAGCGTCTTTATCTTGCCGCCGACCGTTGTCGAACTGGAGCGCCGGCTCAAACGCCGCGCGCAAGACAGCAAGTCCGTCATCAGCTCGCGGATGGCCAAGGCCGCAGGTGAGATGAGCCATTGGCCGGAATACGACTATGTCATCGTCAATCGCGACAAAGCCGAGGCCTTCGCCGAAGTGCGGGCGATCCTGGCGGCCGAGCGGCTCAAGCGCGAGCGGCAAATCGGGCTTTCCGATTTTGTCCGCTCGCTGCAGGCGAAGCTTAAGTAACGCCTTCAGTCGTTAGGACCGCGCGTCCCACTATGCGGCCGGCGCGCAGATCGTCGAGCGCAGCCTGCGCTTGATCGAGCGGACGTTCGTGCGTCGGGATGGTCGCGAGCTTGCCGCTGCGGGCCAGGTCGATGAGTTCGCGCGCCTCGGCAAGCGTGCCGGTCAGCGTGCCCTCGATCGTCATTGCTTTGATCACGATCATGGCGGCCGCTATGGAGAAATTGCCGCCGAGCAAACCCGTCACCACGACCTTGCCGCCGCGGGCCAGCACTCCGGTGGCGAATTGCAGCGACTTTTCCGAGCCGACAAAATCGCAAACCGCGAACGCGCCGCCCCCGGTCGCCGCCATGACGGCGCGGCGCGCCTGCGGATCGGAAGAATCGAAAGCTTGAGCCGCACCGGCGGCCAGCGCCGCGTTTCGCTTATCGGCATCGATGTCGGCGACCAGCGGCGGCTCGTGAAACAACGCGCGTGCGATGGCGAGGCCCATCATGCCGACGCCGCCCAGACCGACCAGCAGCACCGGCCCGCGCTCGGCCCGGATGCCAAGGTGCTTGAGCGCCGAATAGGCGGTCAGGCCAGAGCACATCAGCATGCCGGCGAAGTCCGGCGACAGCGGCGCATAATCGACGAGGTAGCGCGGATGGGGCACGAGGACGTGGGTTGCGTAGCCGCCGTCGACGGCAATGCCGATATGGCGATGCATTGAGCAGAGATTTTCGTCGCCGGCGCGGCACGCCGCGCAGGTGCCGCAGCCGATCCACGGATAGACCGCGACGCGGCGCCCGATCACCGCGCCTTCGGCCGCTTCGCCTGTGGTCTCGATGACGCCAGCGATCTCGTGTCCAAGCGTGAACGGCAAGGTGCGGTCCTTGGTGATATCGAGCCGCCTATCGCCGCCGAGCGCAAAGTAGCCGTCCTGCAGATGGATGTCGGAGTGGCAGACGCCGCAGCAGTCCACGCGCACGAGGACTTCGCTGCCGCGCGGCGCCGGCAGATCGGCGAGCGTTTCACACAGCGGTTGGCCGTAAGCGACAAGCGATTGGCGGTGGAATTTGGTCATCGCGGCTTTGTCTCCCGATCACGAGGAGGCACATCATGCCCGATGATCGGGGGTCGCGGCGAGGGCCCGCGCCAAGGCGACAAAGCCGCCGACGGGGATATCCTCGGCCCGCGCCGTCGGGTCGAGGTGCGCCGCCGCAAGCAGGCTGGGTGCGTCGACCCCAAGCGATCGCAGGCTCTGGCGCAGCATTTTGCGCCGTTGTCCAAAGGCGGCCTGAGTCACCCGTTCGAGCAGCCTGAGCTCGCAAGGAAGCGGCGCCGCGCGCGGCACGAGACGGATGAGGGAGGATGTGACCTTGGGCGGCGGCACGAAGGCGGCGGGGTTCACGTCGAACAAGATCCGGGCTTCGCAACGCCACTGCACCAGGACAGACAATCGCCCGTAGCTCTTCGAGCAGGGGGCCGCAACGATGCGTTCGGCGACCTCGCGCTGGAACATCAGCACCGCGGCATCGAACCACGGCGGCCAAGGTTCGATGGAGAGCCAGCCGACGAGTAGGGCGGTTGCAATGTTGTAGGGCAGATTGGCGACAATACGCACCGGGCCCGCGGGAAGCTGCGGTTTCGGATCGAAGCGCAGGGCGTCGGCTGCGACAATGTCGAGCCGATCCGGATAGAGGGCGGCAATCTCCTGCAAGGCGGCGATGGCGCGTTCGTCGCGCTCCACGGCGATGACGTGCTTGGCCCCGAGCGCCAGCAGCGCGCGGGTCAGCCCGCCCGGCCCCGGGCCGATTTCAAGAACGGTCGCTCCAGCGAGCGGCTCGGCCGCGCGCGCGACGCGGGAAGCGAGGTTAAGGTCGAAGAGGAAATTCTGGCCCAGAGACTTTTTGGCGGCAAGACCGTGGCGGCGAATCACCTCGCGCAATGGCGGCAGGCTGTCGAAATCCTCGCTCACGATGCGGCGAGAGGGACTGGCGCGGTGCTCGACGTCGCGCCGGCGAGCCGTGCCGCCAGTCGCAGCGCGGCAACCAGGCTCGTCGGATCGGCGCGTCCGGTCCCGGCAATATCGAAGGCGGTGCCATGATCCGGCGACGTGCGCACGAACGGCAATCCGAGCGTGACATTGACGGCATGATCGAAGGCAAGCGTCTTGATCGGAATGAGCGCCTGATCGTGATACATGCAGAGCGCCGCGTCGTAGCTCGCGCGCGCGTGTTCGTGAAACATCGAATCCGCGGCAAGCGGACCCTTGGCATCGATCCCCTCGGCGACAAGGCGCGCCACCGCCGGCGCCACGATCGTGCGATCTTCCTCGCCGAGCGTCCCCGCTTCGCCGGCATGTGGATTGAGCCCGGCAATCGCCAGCCGCGGATGCGGAAGCTTAAAGCGCGTCGCAAGATCGTGCGCCACGATACGTCCGGTTTCCACAATGAGTTCGGTCGAAAGGTGCTTGAAGATGTCGCGGAGCGGCAAGTGGATCGTGACCGGCACGACCGCGAGCTCCGGCGACCACAACATCATCACCGGCCGCAGCGAGACGCCGGTGGCCTCGGCCACCAGCGTCGCCAGGAACTCGGTATGGCCGGGCTCGGCAAAGCCCCAATTGTAAAGCACGTTCTTGGCAATGGGATTGGTGACGACGGCTGCCGCCGCGCCAGCCACGACGTCGGCGACCGCGCGGCGGATTGAAGCCACCGCGGCCGGCGCGCTCGAGTCATCCGGGCGGCCCGGTTCGGCCGTGACCGCGATATCGAGAGGCAGAACCGGCAGCGCCGAACGAAATGCCGCCGCCGCCGCCGCCGCCGTCACGCTGACGATTGGCACGTCGAGTCCAAGTGTCGCAGCCCGGCGCCTGAGAAATTCGGGGTCGCCGACAATATAGAACGGTGGCAGGTCAAGCTCGGCGCGTCGCCGCCAGATGGCCAGCGCGAGATCGGGGCCGATCCCAGCCGGTTCGCCGAGCGTCAATACCAGAACTTGCACGAGCCTGCATCCATGACACATTCCGGAATATGCCGGCGCGCGATCCAATCCGCTTCGGAATGGTCTTCCGAAAGGGCTGCGCCTGACTAAGCAGCTCTATTTGTATTCGATCATCGCTTGGCGGCGCAAATCGGCGAGGTAGCGCTTGGCCTTGGCGCCGAACTTCTTCTCGAACATCTCGTCACGTAATTTCTTCGCCTCCGGGGTATCGGTTTTTGACTCCTTTTTGGAGCAAATGGCGAACATCTGGATGCCTTCGTCGGTCTGCTCCGGCGGCGTCAGGTGGCCGACCTCGGTATTGTCGAGAATGTCGCGGAGCTGCTGCGGCAGGTCTGCCGAGGATTTGGGTACCGCGTCGCGCACCGCGACCTCCGGCAAACCTTGCGCAAAGGCGATGCCGTCGCTGCAACTGGCGAAGCGGGCCCGCAAAGCGTCGGCTTCGCGTTTACGGGCGTCGTAGGCGGTGGGCGGCGAACCTTGCGGCACCACGAAAAGGATCGGACGCATGACGTACTCGTAGCCCACGTCGTCTTTTTGGTCGGACGGATGCAGCTTGAGCTCTGCTTCGATGTCGGTGTCGGGAATTTCGAGGCTTGCCTTGTAGCGTCCGCGCACTAGGCTGGTCCAGGCGATCTGAGCTTTCAGCTGCAGCTTCAGGGTCGCTTCGCTGGCGCCGCCGCTGGCCAACATTTGAGTAAGCTTCTGGCTATCCACTCCCATATGGCTCGCCACGCTGGCATAGGCAGCGTTCACGTCCGCATCGGTGGGCACGATGTCGTACCGCTTGGCCTCGCGCAATTCGAGGATCTGATCGACGAGGCTGTCGATCGCTTCCTGGCGGCTCGGCGGCTTGTGGGTGCTCAATTCCATGAATTTTGAGCGTTGCTGAATGTCGAGCGACGTGATTGGCTCGCCGTTGACCAGCACTACGACTTCTTCCTGGGCCCGGGTGGCTGAGGCGAAGGCAAGCACGGCTGCCGCGGCAAGCACCAAAGCCGTGAGCCGGGCGCTGACTGCAATGTGCGACGTCACTGTTCCTTCTCCCTCGGCGGCGTAGCCCCGCCGGCTTGACCGATCCGCCCGCAAAATTTCGCGATACCAACCCATAGACTCACGGCAAAATTTAGAACGAAGCGCCCACCGGCGCCAAAACATCGGGCCCTAGCGTGCGCAAGCTGAATTGCAACATGACCGTGCTGTCCCTGACCGGCGTTGAATTCGCAATGGCAGTATAGGTGTACCCGGTAAGCCAGTTCACGGACAACATGAAGCAGTCGTCAACGTAGCCAAAGCCAAGCCGGGACTGGTCGATCTGGTCGCTGGCGATATCGTAGCGGGCGGAGCCCAGCGCAATCCAGTTCTCCGTCAACTTGAAAGACGCTCCGGCCAGGATGCCTTCGCGGCGCGTTAGAAAGCCAAGCAGAGGCTGTGCGGCGTAATCGCCATACAGCACCTGGAGCGTCCAGCGATCGAAGTTGGCGCGGCTTTCAAACTCGAGCCGTTCCGGTGTGAAGGTCGCCTCGTCGAAACGCCCGCGCGCGGTGAACGAATAAACCTGGTTGGGCTGATAACTCACGCTGCCGACGTAATCCGATATCGGCTTGTCGAGGCCGCTTTCCAGCCCGGTATTGGTGATGTCGGGAACCGCGAACGAATTCTGGCCGAACAGCGCATAGGATTGTCCGAAAATGACGTTCAGCGAGCCGGCCCGGTTGACCTGCGCGGTGTATTGGAAGCCCGCGTTCACCCGGCTGCCGCCCTCGACGCGATCCCAGCCGGAGAATTTATCGATCGAAAACAGGTTCGAAGTGTCGAACACCAGGCTCTGCGCGTCCTCGTTCGGAAATTGGCCGATACCGGTTTCGTTCGGACGCAGGATCAGCTGGGCGATCGGCTGGATCGTCTGCGTCCCCCACGGTTCCACGTCAACGAACGGGTAGCGATATTCGACGCCCGCGGCCGGCATGGCGCGCGCGAGTTCGCTTTGGCCGGTGGCGATGAAGTTTGAAACGCCCGGGTCGTTGGTGACGTCGAGCGAAGCTACATCGCCGCGGAATTGGAAAAATGGCATGATCATCTGGCCGTTGTCGGTGATGACTGTGCGCTTCCAATCGAGCTCGGTGGAGGCGCGCGAGTAATCGCCCGGTATGGCTCGCAGCAGACAGCTTCCGGCTACGGCGGTGTCAGCGGTCGCACATGTCCCGCTGGCTGACGCGGTCTGAGTGATGGCGTCAAACTCGGCGGCCTGCCGCGACAAGCTGGTCACGTTGAACTTATAGCTGAACTCTCCGCCCAAGATCGGCTGCGCCAATACGTTCGAATAATCGAGAACCGGATGAATGATGGGAATCTGAGCTTGATTGTCCTGTTGCGAAAAGCCGTAGTAGTAGATCGAGCGGATGTCGAAATAGCTGCGCTCCCCGGTGCCGCTGAGGTAAAGCTGCGAAACTCCTTGGGACGCGACGCCGGTTTGGAAGGGATCGAAGGCGCCGCTGAATTGCCGGAGCTGATAATCGAACAGGAATTGTGTGTCGGTCACCAATAGACCGGTCCATCCCCACACCCAATTTTGATTGAGCGCGAACTGTCCGGCGGTTTGAATAGCGCCACGGAATGTCTGCGCGGTCGGGCTATCGACACCGTCGCGGCTGGCGAAGTAACCCGGGTCTTGCTGGAAAATCCCGGCGGCTCTGATCGAATAGGAACCGTCGAGCAGACGTTGCCGCCATTCGGCTTCGCCAAGCACGCCTTGTTTGGTCGACAACAGCGTGCCGAAGGTGAGGTCGTAATTGGGCGCCAGCGCCCAGAAATATTTGGGTTCGATGCCATAGCCCAATTGCGAGCTCTCGACCAGGTCCGGAAAGAGAAATCCGCTCTTACGCTTCACGGTCGGATCGGGCGCCGACATGAACGGGACGTAGGCGAGCGGCACTCCGAAAAATTCGACGCGAGCGTCCTCGAAATAAAGCATCTTCTCACCCTCGTCGTGGATGATCCGCGCCGCCTGGACCTGCCACAGCGGTGGTTTTTTCGGATCGTCCTTGCAGGGTTCGCAAGCCGTATAGACGCTATTTTGCAGTACGGTGTAATTGCCTTGGGCGCGATCGGCGCGCGCCGCGGCAAATCGCGTATCGTCGGGTGTTTCCAGCCGCAGCGAATCGACAAAGCCGTCGCGGAAATCGTCGCTCAGATCGAGGGTCTGGCCGTAAGTGATCTTGCCATCCGGCTCGGTCAGCCGGACGTTGCCCTGGGCGCGCAGGCGTTTGGTTTTTTGGTCGTAGATGACCTGATCGGCCTCGATGGTGGCGCCGCCGTAATAGATCTGCACGTTGCCGACGGCGGCGACCGTATTGTTGGTGTAGTCGTATCTGATTTCGGTCGCTTGCACGAGCATGGGCGCGTTGGAGGGCGGCGCCGGCTTTTTTGGCGGCTGCGGCGGTCGCGGGGGGAAATGCATCAGGTTGCCGGCCTGCTGGGCGAACAGCGGCGCAGGCAAGAGGGTCGATCCGATGACGCACGCCAGCAGCGCAGCAAGCGCCGTTGCACCAACGCGAACGCTACTACCAAGGCCGGAACAGAGAACGCTACGCGTACTCGCCACTAGCCGTCCTCCTGGAACAAAAGCGCGACGAAT
>JBAQAB010000104.1:0-12374 GCA_049285535.1 Xanthobacteraceae bacterium | reverse complement strand
CGCCCGGGGCAGGCATCAGCGGCCGCGTGTTGCACGTCGCGATGCCAACGCATCCCGCATTGGCCGCTTGGCGGGCGTAGCGCCCGGCCGCGCCAAAATGAAACCCATGACGAACGGCCACGATGCCCGCAGCAAATTGCCGGGCCTTGTCGATCGCAAGGGTCATCGCCTGGTCGCCGGTCAACTGGCCCAGAGCATTGCCGGCATCCAGCACCACGGCGCCGTGCCGTTCGGAAACAACAGCCGCGGCGGTTTTTTGGGACACCGAGCCTTCCTGCAGCCTCTCGATATACATATCGGCCAGCATGACGCCGTGCGATGCGAGCCCCTCTAGGTCGGCGTCAACAAGGCCGCTGGCAACCTTCTCAGCCGCTGCGGCGGAAAGTCCCGTAGCGGCAAACAGTTTTGCCACGAACGCCGCAAGTTGCGCGGCAGGAATCGTTACCGCTCCGGCGTGCACCTGCACGTTCATTTGAACGACTTTCTTTTGAGTAGGGCCACCGCCTTGTCGGTGCTGCGGTTTGCGGCAAGAGACGCTGCGACCTTGTCCAAGGTGCGGCTAATATGCAACCGATTGAGCTCGTCCGCCTTTTCCAGGTCACGGTTGAGCGCCGCTCGCATCAGTTGCTTGTGCTCGCCGACATCATCGCGCAACGGGGCATTGGACATGATTGAAAGCGAGACATAACGCTCGGCCTGCTCAAACAAACGCTCACGGATCGATATCAGAGTCTGCGAACCGCACGCTGAAACGAGAGCGGCATGAAACGCTGCGTGCTCGCGGCTCCATACCTCGTTAATAGTTTCCGGATCGCTTGGATCGATCTTGGTCTGGCGGGACAACCGATGGAATGCCCCGAGCAGATCAGCCTCCCACTCGACGCCGCCTTTTTCGAGCGACCACCGAAGCGCGATCGATTCGATCTCGATCCTGGTCCGCATCAGATCGAGCAGATTCTCGCGTGACACCTCGGACACCCGAAAGCCCTTGTTCTGCTCAAGCTGGACGAGCCCTTCGGCTTCGAGGCGCATCAACGCCTCGCGCAGAGGACTAACACCCATGTGGTAACGTTCGCGCAGCGCTTCGAAACGCAGGCGTTCGTCGGGCATGAGCCGGCAGGCGATGATGTCCGAACGAATGCGGCTCAACGCCGAGGCGGTCAAAGTCGGTTCGGCAATACGTTTGGCAGGCATCGCGGGCATTCGCGCTCCCGGTTTTAGTGGCCCGATTGGCATAATCGCATATACGACTGCTATTCGACAATCAACGGATTTTCGAAAATCTATTGACGGCACGAAACTATCGGTGGCACCATCATCGCGCAAGGCCGGGCCCATCTCGTCGCGGGAGAGAGCAATGCGTATTTTTCTAGCCGCAATCGCTGCAGCGTTCGCCTTCGCTTCGGTCGCGGTCATGGGGCCCGATGCAGCGTCGGCTCAGAGCGCTCCGCCAGCGTTGACCAAAGTCGTGTTTTCGCTCGACTTTATTCCGCTTGGCCGACACGCCCCCTGGTATGCAGCTGTCGCAGAAGGCTTCTTCAAAGAAGAAGGCCTCGACGTCAGCATTATTCCGTCGCAAGGCGGCGCGCAGGTTATTCAAAATGTTGCTTCGGGGACCGCAAATCTTGGCTTTATGGGAGTTCCAGAAGTCGCCATTGCCCGCTCGACAGGCGCCAAGCTCAAAATCGTCTCCGTCATTTATCAGAAGCAGCCGATTGCAGTTTTCAGCCTGCAAAGCGGGGCAAACGTAACGACGCCAAAGCAGCTTGAAGGACTGACGCTTGGCAGCGGTTCAGGCAGCTTCACCCCCAAGATCCTGCAGGGCTTCATGGCCGGAAAGGGCCTGGACCCGAGCACGCTGCATGTCACCGACATCGCACCTCCGGCGCGTCCCGGCGCCCTGATCACCAAGAAGATACCCTCCATCGAGACCTTCATCATGGGCAAGCCGGGTCTCGAGCAGGCAGCCGAAGGCGTCCACGAAAAGCTTCAGACCTTCATTCCGGCCGATAACGGCCTCCAGCTCTATTCAAACGGGATCGGCGTTACCGAGCAATACCTCTCGCAAAACCCGCAAGTGGTGCGGGGCTTCGTGCGCGCAGCGCTGAAGGGCTGGAAGTTTGCGCTGGATCATCCTGCCAAGGCGGCACAGGACGAACTGCAATTTGTTCAAAGCCTCAAGCCCGAGGTGATTCCAGCTGAACTCAATATCGTGCGCAATCTTGTGGTCACGTCCGACACACAGCAGCACGGCCTGGGATGGTTCGACCCCGCTCAGATCAAAGCGAACGTGGACTTCGTTACGAAATACATCGGCATCACCGGCACTTCCCCGGCGCCGGCCGACGTGTACGCGACAGGATTCTTACCCGATCCGCCGATCAAGCCGTGATCGATTCGGCCGTGCCGAAACACGGAACAATTCCTTCTGCGGATTCGCGGCGCGCTTTCGGTCACTTCGAAAACGTCCACAAATCGTTTAATCGTCCCGGCCACACGCCGCTTGTCGCCATCGATACTGTCTCTTTCGATCTTCACGGCGGGCAATTGATCAGCCTGTTGGGGCTCAGCGGCTGCGGCAAAACCACTTTCCTTCGCATTGCTGCGGGGCTTATCCCGAAGACAAGCGGCGTTGTCGAGATCAATGGCGCTGAGGTCGAGCGGCCGCAGTCTGATTTCGGAATGGTCTTTCAACAGCCGAATTTGATGCCCTGGCGCACAGTGCTTAAAAACGTGCTCTTCCCGATTGAGATTCAGGGCGATGCCGACGGCGGTGCAGCTCAACGCGCAGCCGAGCTCCTTTCGCTCGTCGGCCTGTCGGGCTTCGAACACTCCTACCCTGCGCAACTCTCGGGCGGCATGCAGCAACGCGTCGCTTTGTGCCGCGCGCTGGTCCTTCAGCCGAAGTTGCTGCTGATGGACGAGCCTTTCGGCGCGCTCGACGAGTTGACAAGGATGGAGATGCAAGACCTTCTGCTGGATATTCGCGCCAAGACCGGAGCGACAGTGATGCTGGTCACCCACAGCATCAGCGAGGCGATTTATCTCTCCGACAAAGTCGCTGTCCTCAGCCCCCGCCCCGCCAGGATCGCCGATTTTATCGCCGTTGATTTATCCTACCCGAGACGGCCGGAAACGCGATACTCGCCTGAATTCACTGAGCTTGAACATCGGGCTGGCCGGGCCCTTGGGATCACACGATGAACCCGCAAAACCTCGGACGCTCGATCTACCCCTTGCTTGGCGTCATAGTGATCCTGGCGATATGGCAGCTTTATACGTCGGTGTCCGGTATCAGCCCGCTGGTGTTGCCGAGCCCCATGGAAATCGCCTCCGTTTCCATCAAGCGTTACGACCTTCTTCTGCAGCAGACCTGGCCGACCTTCGTCGAGACAATTCTGGGCTTCGGATTGGCGCTGCTGATCGGTATCCCGCTGGCCGTCTTTGTCGCCAATTCGCGCCTGTTCAATCTGGTGCTTTATCCGATACTGGTGGCAACACAGTCGATTCCGAAAGTCGCGATCGCGCCGATCATTTTGGTGTGGTTCGGACTGGGCATCAGCTCAAAGCTGGCATTGGCTTTCCTGGTCGCGTTCTTCCCGATTGTCGTGGATACGGCGACAGGCCTGAAGGCAACACCACCCGGACTGCTGGATCTTGCCCACGCCCTATGCGCGTCGCCGCGCCAGGTCTTCTTCAAGGTTCAGATGCCAGCGGCCCTACCGTTCATATTCGCCGGATCAAAAGTGGCCATAACGCTTGCGGTAATCGGCGCAGTTATCGGTGAATTTGTCGGTTCGGTTGCCGGGCTCGGCAATCTCGTTCTGTCGGCCAATTCGCAGCTCGACGGGCCGCTGGCGTGGGCAGGTCTCGTCTGGCTGAGTGCGCTTGGAATTCTCCTGTTTGCCGCCGTCGCGCTCGTCGAGCGGCTTATGATGCCGTGGGAACGCGCAGGTCAGCATTGATTTTTCTCTCTCCTTGAAAAGCAGATCCCCACAAAAAGATGGCGCACACGTGACTCAAAGTCCACTCATCGATACCCACCAGCATCCGATCCCGGACTATTACAAGCGTGCGCTTGAAAAAGTCGGCATTCACGGTAGCGGCGAAAATCCGTGGGCCGACTGGAGTGTTTCCGCACAGCTTGAATTGATGGACCACACCGGCATCGCGGCCGCGGTCAATTCAATCGCATCTCCCGGAGTCTATTTCGGCGATGTCGAGTTCGCGGTTCGCCTGGCACGCGAGTGCAATGAAGACTCCGCACGCATGGTCTCGGGTCATCCGGATCGCTTTGGCGCATTTGCGATCTTGCCGCTGCCCGATGTCGGAGCTGCGGTCCGTGAGGCGGAATACGCGCTCGATACGCTCAAGCTGGAGGGCGTCTGTTTGCTGACCCATGTCGGCGACCGCCACCTTGGCCAGCCCGAAGAGGACGAGTTGTACGCGGAACTCGATCGCCGAAAGGCCGTCGTATTCGTTCATCCGCTGCGAAATCAGGCGAAGAATATGCCGGCCTATAATTATCCGTCCGGCATGACGGAGCTGGTGCTGGATACGACACGCGCGGTTCACAATCTGCTTTGGAACGGCACATTTGGAAAATATCAGAACATCCGCTGGATCATGCCGCACGGCGGCGGAACGATTCCGTTCCTGATCTATCGAATGAGCGCGATGAATGATCGTCCTCGCGTTGCCGAACATTTGGTTGGAGGCACCGTCGCCAATACTTTGCGGCGCCTCTACTATGATGTGGCGGAGATTTGCTCACCCGCGCCGCTGAAGTGCCTCATGGAAATAGCCGAGCCTTCTCATATCTTGTTCGGCAGCGATTTTCCGTTTTCACGGCACCGCGCGCCGGTGAAGGATGTCGAGGCAGCGATTGCAGCCTTCAACGCGTTTGGCGACTGGGATGCGTCTACGCGGCAAGGTATAGAGAGTAAGAATGCGCTCGAGCTCTTCCCTAAATTGGCAAAGCGCCTCAACTTGGCAGGAACGCCATGATCGAACTGCTCGCAGCTTACAGGTTGATCTCGCATTTCCATCGATGATGTTCGGCTGGCATGCGAGACGAGCACCGAAAGTTCCGCGCCGTTTCCATAAAGTGTCATTATGCGAGTTCACCTTTTTCAGCCAAGCCTTTTAAGCCAGCCTAAGGCCACCCTCGGCGAACCGGTAGAGTCGAGCCGCAGGGCTGACAGGTTCCGTAAAGAAACCGCAACGAACTCCCCAAAATGGGGGATACCCGCGGAAATCCGACGCTGATCACGCAGGTTTGTGAGTTGTTTGCCCAGCTGATTGCGCTAAGTTGCCGCGCGTGGGGATTGCTTTCGGGGCGCGGGGGAGCCTTCGTTTGAGACGTAAAGTTGGTGCCGCATGATTGCCCTGGTGCGTATTGCCTTGCGGCGGCCCTATACGTTTGTCGTCCTCGCGCTGGTTATTCTCATTGTCGGTCCGCTGGCGGCGCTGCGCACGCCGGTCGACATCTTTCCCGACATTCGCATTCCCGTGGTCGCCATCGTCTGGCAATACACCGGCCTGCCGCCGGCCGATATGGCGGGGCGCATCACCACGCAGTCGGAGCGCGCGCTCACGACCACGGTCAACGATATCGAGCATATAGAAGCCTCGTCGTATAACGGCATCGGCATCATCAAGGTCTATTTCCAGTCCGGCGCCGACATCCGCCTCGCCAATGCACAGATCACGGCGATCTCGCAGACGCAGCTCAAGCAGATGCCTGCGGGCGCGACGCCGCCGCTGATCCTCAATTATAGCGCGTCGACCGTTCCGATCATCCAGCTCGCGCTGTCCGGCTCAGGGCTGTCCGAGCAGACGCTCGCCGACCTCGGCCTCAATACCGTTCGCAGCCCCCTCGTCACGGTTCCCGGCGCCGCCATTCCCCTGCCCTACGGCGGCAAGCTGCGCGAGGTTCAGATCGACCTTAATTCGGCGGCGATGCAAGCGCGCAATTTGTCGGGCCAGGATGTCGCCAATGCACTGGCCGCGCAGAACCTGATCACGCCGGTAGGCACCGAAAAAATCGGCTCGTCCGAATACACCATCAATCTCAACGACGCGCCGAGCCGAATCGTCGAACTCGGCGATCTGCCGATCAAGAGCGTCAACGGCGCGATGGTCTACATCCACGACGTCGCCCAGGTGCGCGACGGCAATCCGCCGCAAACCAATATCGTGCACGTCAACGGCAATCGTTCCGTGCTGATGCAGGTCCTCAAGAACGGATCGGTCTCCACGCTCGCGATCGTTGACGGCATCAAAGCGAAATTGCAGCAGATCAAGGATATTCTGCCGTCCAATCTGCAAATCGCGCAGATCGGCGATCAATCGATTTTCATCAAGGCCGCGATCAGCGGCGTCGTGCGCGAAGGCATCATCGCCGCCGCCCTGACCAGCCTGATGATTCTCGTCTTCCTGGGCAGCTGGCGCTCCACGCTCATCATCGCCACGTCCATTCCGCTCTCGGTGCTCGGCTCGATCGCCACACTCGCCGCGCTGGGCCAGACGCTGAACATCATGACACTCGGCGGCCTCGCTCTCGCCGTCGGCATTCTCGTCGATGACGCCACGGTGACGATCGAGAACATCAACTATCACCTCGAGCAGGGCAAGCAGGTCGAGACCGCCATCCTCGACGGCGCCGCCCAAATCGTGACACCGGCTTTCGTCTCGCTGCTTTGCATCTGCATCGTATTTGTGCCGATGTTCTTTTTGCCCGGCGTGGCGCAATTCCTGTTCGTGCCGATGGCGGAAGCGGTGATGTCGGCGATGGCCTGCTCGTTCATTCTGTCGCGCACGCTGGTGCCGACGATGGCGAACTACCTGCTGCGACCCCACGCTCCCCACACCGACGAACACGGTCTCGACGGCCCGCTGCCGCCGTCGCGCAATCCTCTGGTCCGCCTGCAGCGGGCCTTCGAAAGCCGCTTCGGGCGTTTTCGCCTGGTTTATCGCGAGCTTCTGTCGATGGCGCTGCGCCGGCGCGGCGCCTTCGTCGCCTGCTTTCTCGTGGCGGTTGTCGCGTCGTTCGCGCTGACACCCTATCTCGGCCGCGACTTTTTTCCGGCGGTCGACGCCGGCCAGATTTTGATGCACGCGCGCACCCGCGTCGGCACCCGCATCGAGGACACCGCCGCCCAATTCGGCGACATCGAAAAGGCCATTCGCCAGATTATTCCCACCGATCAGATAGACACGTTGGTGGACAACATCGGTTTTCCGGCGAGCGGCATCAACATGACCTACAACAACAGCGGTACCATCGGCAGCCAGGACGGCGACATTCAGATAAAGCTGACCGAAGACCACAGCCCCACGGCCGACTATGTACGGCTGTTACGCGAGGAACTGCCGGAACGCTTTCCAGGAGTGACGTTTTCATTCCTGCCCGCCGACATCATCAGCCAGATTCTCAATTTCGGCGCGCCGGCGCCGATCGATCTGCAGGTACGCGGGCCGGACCTGAACGCCGATATGAACTATGCGCAAAAATTGCTGCGGACGCTGCACCACGTTCCGGGCCTGGTGGACGCACGTATCCAACAGTCGTTGGACGGCCCGGCTTTCGACGTCGACGTCGACCGCACGCGCGCCGAGTATATCGGCGTAACCGAACGCGACGTAACCAACAGCATGGTTGTCGACCTGGCGGGCAGCAGTCAGGTGGCACCGACCTACTGGCTCGATCCCCATAACGGCGTGAACTACGCGATCGTAATGCAAACGCCGCAATATCAGTTCGATTCGCTCGGCGCACTGAGCGACCTGACGATCACCGCGACCGGCGCACAGTCGCAAACTTTGGGAGCGATTGCCGACATCAAGCGCACGACCGACCCCGCCGTCTATTCGCAATACAACATCATGCCGATGGTGCAGATCTACGGCACCACCCAGGGCCGCGATCTCGGCGCGGTCGCCGCGGGCGTGCAGAAGGTCATTGACGACAACGCTGTGAAGATGCCTCGCGGCGTCCAGGCCGTCATGCTGGGACAGGTCACGACGATGAACAGCGCCTTCTCCGGGCTGCTGCTCGGTCTATTGGGAGCCATCGTGCTGATCTACCTCCTGATCGTGGTAAACTTCCAATCCTGGGGCGATCCGTTCGTGATCATTACCGCGTTGCCGGCGGCGCTGGCCGGCATCGTCTGGATGCTGTTCGCGACCCGCACCACGCTGTCGGTACCCGCCCTGACCGGGGCTATCATGTGCATGGGTGTCGCCACTGCAAACAGCGTGCTCGTGGTAAGCTTCGCCCGCGAACGCCTGGCGCAGGGAGACGATCCGGTGACCGCAGCGCTTGAAGCCGGGTTTGTTCGCTTCCGGCCTGTGCTGATGACGGCTTTGGCCATGATTATCGGCATGGCGCCGATGGCGCTCGGGCTTGGCGAAGGCGGCGAGCAGAATGCGCCGCTCGGCCGTGCGGTCGTTGGCGGACTGATTTGTGCTACAGCAGCGACGCTGATGTTCGTTCCCGTCGTCTTCAGCCTTATGCACGACCGCCACCGCAAAAAGAATCCGGCGATTGGAGAGCCACATGGCGTCTGACCCCCCGCAACGCATCGTGTCGCGACGCAGTCTCTACACTTTCGCCATCCTGGCGGGGACGGTGGCGGCCATCATCGTCGTCATGGGCCTGACGACGCGCCGCGTTGCCGACGCCAAATTGCGCGAATGGACCGAACAGGAGGCCGTGCCGGTTGTCGCCGTCGCCGCCCCCGATATGCGCGGCAAGAGCAGCAGCTTCGACCTTCCGGGTCGGCTCGAGGCTTATAACCAAGCGCAGATCTATGCGCGGGTCAGCGGCTATCTGAAGGATTGGAAGGCCGACATCGGCACACCGGTCAAAGCCGGCGATCTGCTTGCCGAAATCGATGCGCCGGACCTCGATCAACAGATCATGCAGGCGGATGCCAACCTTTCGAGCGCCAAAGCCAACGCCACGCTTGCCGAGGCGACATTGCAGCGCGGGCAGCAGCTAATCGGGTCCGGCGCGGTATCGAAGCAGGATCTCGACCAGCGCGCCGCCGACGCAGCCAACCGGCAGGGACTCGTCAGATCGGCCCAAGCCAACCTCGACCGGCTGCGCGTGCTGGAAAAATACAAGCGCATCACCGCGCCGTTCGACGGACTTGTCACGGCGCGCAACACCGACCTTGGCGCGCTGATCAATGCCGGCGCCGGCGGACCGCCGCTGTTCGTGGTTTCGCAGACCAACAAGCTGCGGGTCTACGTCAACGTTCCTCAGAGCTATGTGCCGAATGTACGGATCGGCACCAAGGCCAGGATCTCAGTTCCCGAATATCCAGGGCGGCAATTTCCGGCGACCGTGGAAGCCTCGGCGCAAGCTGTCGACGTCGCCTCGGGCACAACGCGGATGTTGCTTATCGTCGATAACGCCGCCGGCGAGCTGATGACCGGCGGCTTCGCCAATGTGAGCTTCGAACTACCCCATCCGGAAGTGGCCATCAACGTGCCGTCCAGCGCGCTCATCTTCGATCAGAGCGGCTTGCACGTCGCCACGGTGGGCGGCGACAACCGCATCACGCTGAAACAGATCACGATCGCACGCGATATGGGAAAAGAGGTCGAAATCGGCTCGGGTCTATCCCCTGACGATCGCATCGTGCAAAGCCCGCCCGACGGAATAGCGACCGGCGACTCGGTGCGGGTTGCAGGCGCCGCCGGCAGTCCGGACGCACCGGTCACCGCCTTAACCAAGTGACCCGAGTGTTGAACCGCTGGGTGATCCGCCCAACTATCGATCCAAGTTGCCGATTTCGGGACCCACGGCAACACGATGGGAGGTCACTTTTCTGGTGGAAGTATCTCTTGAACACAAACCTGATCAATCAAATGCTCTCGCCGTAGATCGGTCAGATGCGCCCTTTTCTCGTCATTCGTTAGGTGCGCGCCAATGCCTTGGGTCATCACCATGACGAGGGTACGATCATTCATATCAAGCCAGTAGGAACGGCGGACGAGCTTATTGGCGCCGTCCCGTACGAACGGACTGTCTACGTTCTCGCTCAAGTCCGGTTGGTAGAATCTAGTCATAAAGGACTAAGCCATACCACTACGGCGTAATTCGTGCAGCTGTACGCGGCACGCGTGGAATTGATCGTCAACTTGCTAATAAATAACGATTTTATAGCGAGTTAGCGTACACACTGGCAAAAGGGTCACGAAGGTCTGTCGCTCGCAGCCGCAGACGACCCACCTAATCCAAGCTCGCGACCACGACGAGCCGCTTCACTTGGTGGTTCGTGTAAGCGCGCAGGAAGGCGTCGTAATCGCGGAAAGAAACACAGCCATTGGACTGGCCGTTTGGTCCGAGCATGAAGCTGTGGGCAAGTAGACCGGTTCGGCCGAGGGTCTTTTGATCGTCCTCAGGAACGAGCCGAAGAGCGCGCACTCCATGAAACGGCTGCCCTCTGAGTTCAAGATCATAAATATCAGGCGGGGTGGGACCGGTGTCTTTTTCGGCCACACGAGTCGGATCGTCCAGACTTGCGCCGAAACCCGAATGCGCCTCCAGTTTGCTTCCATCCGGCATATAAACTGTATGCGTCGAGATATCGTAGACGGCCGTCCACTGGTCGTAGCGGCTCGAGATGCTTACCGTATCGAATTGGCTATCATCAGTAGCAACCGATGCGAGCCTGACCGGAGACGACGAAAGCTTAGCAAAGAGCTTTGCAAAGAATTTTTGAAAAGTATTACCACCTGTTGAGCTCTCAGAGCCGTCATTACTCCGACTGCTTCCTTCCAAAGCCGTGGACTGCAGGGTTCGCTGCGGCGATGAGCGCTGGGTGAAGACCAGGTGCTGCACCCCCAAAGGGTTCGACGGCGACGATGCTGTCACATTTGGCGCGGTCAGCTGGGAGAGTTCTTCAAGCGGCGATAGTGCCGCCGTCGCCTGTTCATAGTCCGGAGGAGACGGATAACTCTTTGAATACGTCTCACGCGAGAAGTAGAAATCAAATCGCGAGTCTAAGAACGAGATATAGGGATGCACTTCGGCCAACAGCGAGGGGCGCGTCGGCATGTCTTGCTTGTTATTCTGCTCGGCAAAAACCGCACAGAGAAGCAACGCAAACGTGAACGCCGCAGTTATTGGTATTGAAGTGCGCACCGCGCCTCGGCATAAAGTCGAGGTGCAAACGTGGCACGTTTGAAAATAATGACGCGCCCCAAGCGTCATTAGGTGCCTCCCCGGACCCCACACTTGCTCTAGCCCCGACTGGGTCCCCAAAACATTAAGCGAGAAAGTGGGCTCGCCGCAACTGATTAGTGTGATTTTCGTGAGTCGAATCAAGCGATTTATCTGTAACTAGACCATCCCGCCCCTGGCCAGAAGGCCGGGAAAAAACGCTCATCGCGGGATATGCTTCCCGCAACTTCCGCATAAGGGCCCATTATCGAAGATTTCGCGGTTCACTCGTCCGACACATCAGTCCGCGACTAAAGCCCCTAGTTTAGAGATTATTTGCGTATTGGCGGCACTCGGCTCAGTCGAGCAAAGACTGCAGCCCCAGGAAAGCGGCCGCCGGATGGACAATCACGTACGAGGGTATGGTTTCGAGGTAACTCCGAAATCTGCCCTTAGATTCAAAACGGCTGCGGAATTCCGATTCGGCCAAGAAATTCAGGATCCGCGGTGAGATGCCGCCGGCAATGTACACGCCGCCTTTCGCGCCAAACATCAGAGCCAAATTGCCAGCGAAGGAGCCTAAAAAAGCGCAAAATACATGGAGCGCTTCGTAGGCGATTTCAGAATCGCGCGCCAGCGCGTGGTTCGTTATTTCCACGGCACTTTGAGTATCAACAATCAATCCATCGACCGCTGCAATGGCTTGATAAAGATTCTCCAATCCGCTTCCCGAAATTGCCCGCTCAGCGGAGGCATGGCCAAACTTGCCTCGCAAGTATTCAATTATTCTGTCTTCGCGATCGCAATTGCCCGCCAACGTAGCGTGTCCGCCCTCACTGGCGATGATGACGAGATCTGGCGAGCCTTTGGCAAGACAGGCGACGCCGAGGCCGGTACCTGGGCCTAAAACGGCCTTGGGCGCTTCCTCCACGATCTTGCCACCCCCAATTGCGACTAAATCCTCTGGCTTAAGTGCCGGCAGCGAAAGTGCGACCGCTTGGAAATCGTTGATAATTCGTGCCTGCAATCCCAGTGAGCTTTTCAGCTCATCTGCATCTATAGTCCAGGCTTGGTTTGTGAGCTTTGCGTGTTGCTCAACAACAGGTCCCGCAACAGCAATCACGGCTTCCGTAATTGGCGAGCTGAATTCCTCCCGAAAAGCGGCCAGGGCGTCCATAAATTGAGGAAACTTGGCTAC
>JBAQAB010000103.1:0-9295 GCA_049285535.1 Xanthobacteraceae bacterium | reverse complement strand
GCGTGCGGGTAGGGCGGTCCTTCGACGGTGTGGTCATACTGGTAAACCACCAGCCCACGGTCGGCCATTTCGGCGTCCCAGGAAACTTCGGCGGCAATGCCGAGTGAAAGCGCGGCCTCAAGGCCGTCAAAGTCGTCGAGGCAAACGTAACCGCAGTCGTTAGATGCGCCCAATCGCACCTTTTTCACACCGCGCGCCTGCTGCGGGCGCAGCAGGCGCCCGAGCTTGGAAATGCGTTCCATTGCAAGTGGCGAGTTTGCTAAAGGCCGCATCTGCCCGGCCGCTTGCGCCATCAGATTTTCATGCGCCTTGACGCGCACGACGCGAAGTCAAAGCCAGTTTGTCAGCTGATGATTGATTGCATGCGACAGCATCGCGAAAGCCCCCGTTAAAAACAAAATCAACGTTGGTTCATGCGCGGAACACCGGGACGCAAGATCTTAACCGACGTTCCCGCGATCACAGGCGTCCGCAATATCACGATGCGGCGTCGCGTCATATTCAGAACGCGGACCGTGGTTAAAGTGCGGGATGCAGCGCGTGGTTAAAGCGTGAGACGGAGCAGTCGAGTGTCTGTTGATGCTGCGGGTTGGGAATGGTTTTCTCTGGAATAGATTTTCGGGTTTTCGAACAAGGGCAGCGTTTAATAACGCTAATGACTTTGCAGCCTGCTACCTGTTAAGCCACCGCCGCGCAAAGCCGAGAATGCCCTGCGGCAGGAAGATGACCATGGCGATGAAAACCAAGCCGAGCGGGATCAAATAGGGGAACTGGTCGCCGAAAAATTGCGCCAACAGTTGCCGCGCCAGCTGGAAGAACCCGGCGCCGAGAATCGGGCCGACCAGCGTGCCGATGCCGCCCAGCACGTTGTAGATCACGGTGTCGCCCGAGGTGAGAAAATAGACGAAGTCCGGCGCGGCGAATTCGTTCTGGATGGCGTAGAGCACGCCGGCCAGCCCGGCGAACAGGCCCGACAGCATTACCGACATCATCTTATAGCGCTCGACCGCGTAGCCGACGGCGCGCGTGCGCGGCTCGTTCTCGCGGATCGACTGCAGCACCATGCCGAACGGCGATTGCGTGATCCGGCGCAGCATCAGATAGGAGCCTGCCACCAGCGCGAGCACGAACCAGTGCAGCGTGGTCGAGGTAAAGCGCCCATCGTAAAGGAAAGGAATGGTCAGATGCGGGCGGTCGAAGATGAGCCCGTTCTCGCCGCCGGTCACCGCCGTCCAGGTGAAGATGATGACATAGAAGATCTGGCTGAAGATCAGCGTGGTGATGGCGAAGTAGATGTCGCGGAGCCGGATCGAGAAAAAAGCGACGAACAATGCGGCGCCGACCGCGCCGGCGAGGCCGGCCAGAATCGCGAGCCAAAGATTCGGCGGGCTCACGAGCAATAGGGCGCCCGCCGCGCCGTACATGCCCAAGCCGAAGAACGCCGAATGGCCGAACGAGATCATGCCGGTGTAACCGATCAGAAGATCGGACGACATCGCCAACAGGCCCCAGATCAGCACTTCGGTGAGAAAGCGGCGCCAGAATTCCGGCAAGATGAGCGGGGCCGCGATCAACAGCGCCATCACTGCGCAGAAGCCGATCCAGAACACGGCGTTGTGGCTCAGCCGTGTCTTGCCGAACGGGAGAACTTTCTCGAGCGGTGCGGTTGTCATCGGGGCGTCGCTACGAACAGGCCGGTTGGTCGGAACAACAAGGTGAGTATGAGCACGACGAAAGACACGATCACCGCTTGCGACGGGTCGAGCCAGATCGCGGCGTAGGCCTCAAGCAGGCTGATGAAGATGGCGGCCGCAATCGAGCCGGCGAAATTGCCCATGCCGCCGACTACCACGACGATGAAAGCCTTGAGCACCCAATCGAGCCCCATGGTGTGGCTCACCCCGACCATCGGCGCGAACAGCACGCCGCTCGCCGCCGCCATCGCCGCGCCGATGGCGAACACGCCGGTGTAGACGAGCGGCACCGGGATGCCCATCGCTTCCGCCATCACGCGATCCTGCGCGGTGGCTCTGATCCACACCCCGAGCTTGCCGTATTTCAAATAGAGCCAAAAGCCGCCGATGATGGCGCCCGACAACGCCGTGACCAAAATGCGGTACCAGGGATATTGCAGATAAAACAGCGTGAATTCGCTGCTGATCGGCTCGGGGATCTTGCGCACCACCGGGCCGAATTGCCACAGCGCGTAATTCTGCAGGACCAGCGATATGCCGAAAGTGGCGAGGATGGTGTTGAGCGGATCGCGGCCGATCAGCGGGCGGAGCGCCACGATTTGAATCGCGGCGCCGAGAATGGCGACGATCATCGAGGCGCCGATCAAGGCCAGCCAGAAGCTGCCGGTGGTGACGAAGACGACGAAGCCGATATAGGCGCCGAGCATGAACAATTCGCCGTGGGCGAAATTCACCACGTCCATGATGCCGAAGATCAGCGTCAGCCCGGACGCGATCAAAGCCAGAATCATCCCGGTAACGATGCCATTCACCGTCTGGATGATGATGAGGTCGAGAGGGATGGCGTGGAAGAACTGGCCGAGCGCGCCCATCGCTCACACTCCGAGATACTGCTTGATGACGGGGTGATGCAGATCGAGCTCGGAAGCCGCGCAGTGGTGGCGCACGCAGCCCTTCTCCATGATGTAGACGCGCTGGCTTGCCGCCAGCGTGAGCGGCACATTCTGCTCGACCAGCAGGATGGCGACGCCCCCGCTGTGCAGGAACTCGATGATGTTGCGGATCTGCGAGACCATGCGCGGCATCAGACCTTCGGTCGGCTCGTCGAGCAGGATGATTTTCGGCTCCAGCATCATGGCGCGGGCGATGGCAAGCATCTGCTGCTCGCCGCCGGAGAGCGTGCCGCCGGCCTGGCTGCGCCGCTCCGCCAGCACGGGAAAGAACGAGAACACCTTGTCGAGCAGCATACGGCGCTTTTCCTCGGTCACGCCGTCTCGGTCGAGGCCGGTGCGCAGATTTTCCATCACCGTGAGCAGGCGGAAGATGCGGCGGTCCTCCGGCACATAGCCGATGCCGCGGCGGGCGAGCTTGTGCGGCGGCAGGCCGGCGATGGCGCGGCCCTCGAGCCACACCGAACCGCGGCTCGGCCGCACCAGCCCCATGATCGTTTTTAACGTAGTGCTCTTGCCGACGCCGTTGCGGCCGAGAAGACCGACCACCTCTCCCGGCGCGACATTGAGCGAAACGCCATGCAAAATATGACTCTTGCCGTAATAGGTGTGCACCTCGTCGAGCGCGACGAGCGGCGTAGCGTTCGTGGCAGCATGGGCGATCGCCAAACTATCCGCCAATTCGTTCGTCATGGCGCTCATGTCTTGAGATAAACCTCCAGCACGCGCGGGTTCGCCTGGATTTCCGCGGGCGTGCCCTCGGCGAGTATGCTGCCGTAATTGAGCACGGTGATGCGGTCGGCGAGCTCCATTACCACCTGCATGTCGTGCTCGACGATCAGGATGGTGAGATTGTTTGCTGCGTCCTTGGCGATGCGCTTGACCAGTGCCTTTGTTTCGTCGGTCTCCGCCTGACTCATGCCGGCGGTCGGCTCGTCGAGGCACAACAGCTTCGGCTCGGTGGCGAGCGCGATGCCGATCTCCAGATTGCGCTGCTCGCCGTGCGACAGATTGGCCGCCGATTCCTTGGCTTTGCCGAGCAGGCCGACCGAATCCAGCGCGCTCTCCGCTCTCCGGTTGATATCGGTCAGCGTGCTGTGATGCGCGAACATATTCCAGCCGTGGCGGCGCGACTGTGCGGCGATGCGCACGTTTTCGAACACCGTGGCGTTGGGCAGGATGTTGGTGATCTGGTAGGAGCGGGCGATGCCCTTTTGCGAGATCGCGTTCGAGGGCAGGCCGGTGATGTTATCGCCGTCGAACATGATGCGGCCGCTACTCGGGCGGAGCACCCCAGTCAGACAATTAAAGAACGTGCTCTTGCCGGCGCCGTTCGGTCCGATAATGGCGTGCACATTGCCGCGCGCCGCCTCGAAATTGACGTCGGACAGCGCGGCAAGTCCGCCGAAACGGACGGACAGCAGTTCGGTCTTGAGGATAGGCACCAACGCCGCTCCCCGGTTCATCACCGGGGAGCGCACGTCGATCGATGCCGCGGCGCTCACTTAGGCAGAGAAGTTGCAGGCCGGCGGCACAATGGTCTTGCTGCCCGGCACTGTCTCCATCAGATGATACGTTCCGCCCGAGACGGTGAAGATGAATTCTTGCGGGAAGGCCTGATGGTCTTCCTTGCGAATCGTCTTGTCGCCCTGCGGAAAATCGGGCCCGGCCTTGAGCTCGAGGCCTTCCAGCGCTTCGATGAGCTTCATGGTGTCGTCGCGGCCTTGGAATTTCGACTTCTCCATGCCGATCTTGAGTGCGTTGAGCGCCTCGAAGTTCGACTGCACGTATTTGTCGGGCAGCGCACCGGATGGATCGATCTTCGCCAGACGCGCCTTGGCCTCATTGAACCAGGCGTGGTGGTACGGCGTATCGAGCGGGCCCTGGAACACCGGGATGTAGCGGTTGATTGCGGTGAAGCCGTCGATCTTGTTGCCGATCGCGATGATATTGGTCGATTCCGAGATCGAGCCGTCGCCGGCAAATTTGTATCTTTTAGTCAAGCCTAGGTCGTAGGCCTGAGTCACGAGGGTGACGCCATCCTTGCCGAAAAAGATGCCGAACAGCCCGTCGAAATCGCCAGAGATTTTCGACAGGAACGGCGTCATGTCCGGCGTGCCGAGCGGGATGCCGGTGGTGCCGACCACTTCGCCGCCATTGTTCTTGATCTGCGCGATATAGGCGTCGCGCGTCGACTGACCCCACGAATAATCGGCAAAGGCGATGTGCCACTTCTTGGCCATCTTGGTCAGCGTCGGCGCAAACGCCACCGCTTGCGCGGGCGCATAATCGTAGGTCCGGAAGCTGTAGCGGTTGCAGTGGGTGGTGGTCAGCGTGGTGTCGAGGCAAACGCTGATCATGTTGATGATCTTGGCGTCTTCCCACACCGGCATGCAGGCGATGCAGATGTTGGACAGGAAGCCGCCGACATGGGCGTCGATATTGTCTTCCTGAACGAGCTTCTCGCTCTTTTGCCGCGCGACCGCGGGCGAGCTCTCGTCATCGACGATGTCGAGCTCGACCGGGCGGCCGTTAATGCCGCCGCTGCCGTTGATGCGGTCGGCCGCCATCTGCAGTCCGACCACCGCGGTCTTGCCGCCGGCGGCGCCGGCGCCGGACAGTGGCTGTTCGGAGCCGATCTTGTAGGCCTTTTCGGCACCGAAGGCGGCGCGCCACGGCGCGGGGACCAGCATCATGGCGCCGATCGCGCCGCCGCCCCAGCCCACCAGCCGGCGGCGCGTGACCTTGCCGCTGTACCAGATGTCCTCAGCCCACTTCTCTTCTTTCCACTTCTCAGTCATCGGATGTCCCTCCTACTGGATTTAGCCAAAGCCCCATGCTCGCCGGCCCTTGATCGGGCTTCTTGGTGCACAATTTCGCCTTAGCAAACGCGATCTTGAGCCGGGATTCAACCGAATTCGCGACGGCCCGAGGCTGGCCGAACTGCCGCGCTGCGCGTAACATCGTCGCGGCGCGGGAGAGATTTTTCCCGGCCGGCTTGATGATAAAATAGGCAAGAGCTTAAAGAGCCTCGCGACGAAATTGGAATGGAGTGCGTCATGGCAACGGCGGCGATGCGGCGGGACAATCCCGAGGCGCTTGTCACCGGCCGCACGGCTCGGCTCGCCATCCGCCGCAATGCGCATTCCGGACCGACCTCGGGGTTGGCGCCAGGTTTTGTGCAGGCCAATCTCGCCATCCTGCCGCACGCTTTGGCTGAGGATTTTCTGCAGTTTTGCCGGCGCAATCCGAAGCCATGCCCGCTGATCGGCGTCTCGGCGCCCGGCGATCCGCACATTCCGGAACTGGCCGACGATCTCGATATCCGCACCGACCTGCCGCGCTACCGCGTCTGGCGCAACGGCGCGCTCTCCGACGAGCCAAGCGACATCGTCAAATACTGGCGCGACGATCTGGTCACCTTCGCCATCGGCTGCTCGTTCTCGTTCGAGCAGGCACTCCTCGATGGCGGCATCGAGCTCCGTCACATGACCTGCGATTGCACGGTGCCGATGTACCGCACCGCGGTGGAGACGATGCCGGCCGGGCCGTTCCATGGTCCGCTGGTGGTCTCGATGCGGCCGATGAAGCCGGCCGACGCCATCCGCGCCGTGCAAATCACCACGCGATTTCCATCGGTGCACGGCGCGCCAGTGCATCTCGGCAAGCCGGAATCGATCGGGATCAAAGACATCGCCAAACCCGATTGGGGTGACGCGGTGCCGATCCACGACGACGAGATTCCGGTGTTCTGGGCCTGCGGGGTGACGCCGCAATCGGTGATCATGGCAGTCAAGCCGGAATTCTGTATAACGCACTATCCCGGCGCCATGCTGGTGACCGACCGCCGCAACACCGAATTCGCCATCATGTGACGCGCAGCGTCATTCCGGATTGCCGCGCAGCGGCAAGTCCGGAATCCATAATCACCAATCGTGGATATGGATTCCGGGCTCCTCGCTTCGCTCGGCCCCGGAATGACACAAAAGGACCCCCATGCTCATCGACTTCCAGCAACATTACACGCCGCCGGAATTGCTTAAGGGCGATCCGAGTAAGGTCACGGTCGATCTCGATCGCGACGGCAACCCGAATTATCTGCTCAATCCGCTGCTCGCCGATCTGAATGCGCATGTCCGCATGATGGATGCTTCCGGTATCGATGCCGGCGTGCTGACCTGCGGCTCAGGCTTCGATCAGCCCGATATTGCGATCTGCCGGCAGATCAACGATCGCATGCGCGAAGCGGAGAAGGCGCATCCCGGACGTTTCATCGGGCTTGCGCACGTGCCGGCACTCAAGCCTGCGGAAACCGCGGCCGAGCTGAAGCGCTGCGCCGTCGAGCTCGGCTTTCCCGGCGTCGTTATCGGGTCGGAATTGCAGGATCAGCCGCTCGACGCCGAAGGCTTACGGCCATTCTGGAAAGCCTGCGCCGATCTCAATCTCTATGTCTTCATCCATCCGCTGCCACGCGTCATCGCCTGGGCGCGCATGGATGCCGACGATCTCGGCCGCATGCTCGGCTGGGAATTTTCGCTTATGACGGCGGCGGTGCGGCTGATCAATTCCGGCCTGCTCGACGAATTGCCAACGCTGCGGATTCAGTTCTCGCATTTCGCCGGGGGCATCGGCCGCTATCTCGGCCGCATCCGCGGCTTCCAGCAGCGCAACAAGTGGGGCACCGCGGCCGTGCCCCGCCACGGCCGGCAGCCGCGCCAGCCGTTCGATCATTATCTCGATCATCGGCTCTATTACGACATCGCCGGCTGGGCCGGCCCCGATCATGCCGCGGAATGGGGCGCCGACTGGGTCCGCTTCGGCCTCGACGAGCTGTCCTTCTCGCAGCTCGTGTTCGCGTCCGATTATCCGCAAGCGGTGCGCGAGCCGGGCGAGGTCGCCGGTTACGTCGAGGCCGTGCGCGCACTCGGCGGCAACGGCCGCGCGCTCACAGCGGGCGTCAATGCCGAAAAGCTCATTCCCGATATCGCCCAGCGCCTTGCTGCGCGCCAGAAATCTTCGGCTAAGGTGCCGGCATGAACGACAAGGCGGCGACGACGGAAGCGGCGTTTGATCCAGCCGCACAGGGGTGGGAACGCGTCAAGGCGCATAATTTCGGCGAACTGATCGGGCCCGTCTGGCGCAAGGGCGACGCGCTGTTCGGCATCGTGACCGCCGACAAGCACAGGAACCATCGCAGCATGCTTCACGGCGGCGTGCTGATGAGCTTCGCCGATCAGGCCATGGGCATGACCGGCCGCCGCTTAACCGGCGACAAGCCCCACGCCACCATCGAGATGAACATTCAGTTCATCGCCGGAGTGAAGATCGGCGATTTCGTCGAGGCGCATTGCACCGTCGTGCGTGAGACGCGTTCGGTGCTGTTCATCGAAAGCAAGCTGAAAGTCGGCACGCGCATCGTCGCTTCGGCAAGCGGGATTTGGAAGATTTTGGGGGAGAAGTAACGCTACTATCACCCACGTTTCCCGGGCGCAGCGCAGCACGCAGTGGTGCGCTGCAGACCCGGGATCGTAACAGGCTCAGAGCTTGAGACGATCCCGGATCAGCGGTGCAGCACTTCGTGCCGCACCGCGTCCGGGAAACGATGAAAGTTTTAAGCCCTAAACCTCTTCAACGTCCCGCCCTTCATCACCGCGCCGGGCAGCGGATGGCCGACGATGTCTTCCGCGAGCTTCGCGCATGCGATCAGCGCGTCGAGATCGATGCCGGTCTTGATGCCCATTTCCTCGCAGAGAAAAACCAGATCCTCGGTGCAGACATTGCCGGCTGCGCCGGCGTGGCCGGCGAACGGGCAGCCGCCGAGCCCCGCCACGGCCGCATCGAAGCGCGTCACGCCCATCTCCAGCCCGGCATAGGCATCGGCGATGGCGAGCCCGCGGGTGTCGTGCAGATGCAGCGCCACGTCGAGATCGGGCCAGCGCTCGCGCAAAGCGCCGACCGTGCGCTTGATCGCAAGCGGCGTCGCCCAGGCCATGGTGTCGGCGAGCGTGATGTATTTGAGCGTCACGCCGTGCTCCGCCGCCACGTCGAGGATTTGCTGCGTCAGCGCCACGACGCGCGAGACCGGAATGTCGCCTTCGAAATTGCAGCCGAACGCCGCCATGATGCTGCCGCGCTCGACCGGGATGCCTGCCGCCTTGTACATTTCGACAATCGCATGTTGCCCGGCGAGCTGCTGGGCCGCGGTGCGGTTTTGATTGCGCACGGAAAATTTCTCCGAGGCGCAAAGCTGGATGGTGCCGGTGTTGGTGAGCCGGTCGGAAAATTGCAGCGCGCGCTCAAAACCTTTTTCGTTGAGCCACAGCGCCGTGTAGGCGACGTCCGGCCTCGGCGTGATCCCGCGCACCACATCTTCGGCGTCGGCCATGCCGGGAACGTTCTTCGGATTGACGAAGGACACGATCTGGATGCGGTCAAGCCCGGTCTGCGACAGCGCGTCGATCAGCTCGATCTTGCGTGCGGTCGGGATCGGGCCTTTCTCGATCTGGAACCCCTCGCGCGGGCCTTCTTCGGTGATGTGCACGGCCGCCGGCAAATCGCTCATGAGGCTTCTCCGGCGATCACGATTTTGCGCTTAATCAATCCACCGATCTCCTCTTCGCCAAGTCCGAGTTCGGCAAGAATTTCGCCGGT
>JBAQAB010000102.1:0-3998 GCA_049285535.1 Xanthobacteraceae bacterium | reverse complement strand
GTCGGCGCGCAGCCGAAGCAAAAACTCGAGCAGTGGATCACCGCTTCGGTATGACCCGCGCCGCCATTCCGATGCCGGAATGACGCTTAGCAATTTTACAAAACGCGCGAGCTAGCTCGCGCGTCGTGCCGATCCGCCCGCCACCCACATCTTTTCGATATTGTAGAACTCCCGCACTTCGGGACGAAAGACGTGGACGATGACGTCACCGGCGTCGATCAGCACCCAGTCGCAATGCGGCGTGCCTTCGACATGCGCGGGAACGCCGGCCTTGTGCAAATCTTCAACGATCCTGTCGGCCACCGATCCGACATGGCGCTGCGACCGGCCGGAAGACACGACCATATAGTCGCCGATTGAAGATTTATCCCGAAGATCGATGGTGAGGGTGTCCTCCGCCTTCATATCGTCGAGGCGGACGAGGACCATGCGGAGGATCTCCTCGGCGTCAAGACGCATTCTGGAGACCGCTTCGGGCGCGCGACGTTCGGCCCGAGAGATTACGACTGTGGACAGGGTTGCTTATCCTTTCACTCCAAGTTTGCCCGCTCGCTGTTTACCCGATCGCTCCTTAACGGCCCCGGCCACCGAATCCGAGACCCGCACCCTTAAGATAGTCACGGCCAGTTAACAGTTTCAACTGCTTTGCCTTCAACGAATTGTCATTTAGCCGGTTTCTTTTTCGGCTTACGCGCACCGCGCGCAGCGCCGTCGAGGAGAGCGGCGATTTGAGGCCGTGCAGGTAAATCCAGCTCGGCGGCTTTCGTTCCGGCAGCGTCCTCGCCGCCGACTCGGGGATTCGCGCCCGGCCCAACGCCTGACTGGCGACACCAGCCGTCGAGTAGAGGCTTGGACCGAGTCGGTCGATCACGGCAATGGGAACCAGCGCGGCGATGTCGCGCCAGCGCTGCCAGCGATGGAAGTGACGCAAATTATCGGCGCCCATGATCCAGACGAAATGCACGCCGGGACAGCTGCGCACGAGATAACTGATCGTCCCATAGGTGTAGTTGGTGCCGAGATCGGCTTCGAAATCGCTGACGTCGATCCGCGGGTGATGGGCAAGAGCGCGCGCCGCGGCAACGCGCTTGGCGAGCGGCGCCAGTCCGCGAACGTCCTTGAGCGGATTGCCCGGCGTGACCAGCCACCACAGCCGATCGAGACCGAGGCGCCGCAACGCCAGTAACGACGCCGCGCGGTGCGCCGCGTGAGGCGGATCGAAGGTGCCGCCGAACAGGCCGATGCGCATGCCTCGCGCGTGCGGCGGCAGAACAATGGCACCTCGGCGGCTGGGCCTTCCGGCAACCTGGCGCGCAGGAACGAGCTCCCACTTCATGGCTTCTAGAAAGAGCCCCCCTCCCCACGCATCGCCCGCTGCCAGCGCCGCAACGATCCGCGGCAGCGGCCGCGAATGATCATGGCCGCGTTTGCCCGCTGCCGCGTATGCGGTATTTGAAAGTCGTCAGTTGTTCGACACCGACCGGACCGCGCGCGTGCAGTCTGCCGGTGGCGATGCCGATCTCAGCGCCAAAGCCGAATTCGCCGCCGTCGGCGAATTGCGTCGAGGCATTGTGCAGCACGATCGCCGAATCCACTTCGCGCAAGAATTTCTCCGCCGCTTTTTTGTCCTCGGTAACGATCGCGTCGGTGTGATGCGAGCCGTAGCGCTCGATATGCGCGATGGCAGCATCAACGCCGTCGACCACGCCGGCGGTCAGGATGGCATCGAGGTATTCGGTTCCCCAATCGGCCTTGCTTGCGAGCTTCACCCGGCTATCGACGGCCTGAACCGCGGCATCGCCGCGAATCTCGCAGCCAGCGTCAAGCAGCATAGTCACCAGCGGCTTGAGGAACTTTGCGGCGCCGGCGCGATCGACCAGCAAAGTCTCAGCCGCGCCGCAGACGCCGGTCCGGCGCATCTTGGCATTGAGGACGATCGCCTTGGCCATACCGAGCTTGGCCTTGCCGTCGACATAGACATGGCAGACGCCTTCAAGGTGAGCGAATACGGGCACCCGCGTCTCGGACTGCACCCGACCGACAAGATTCTTGCCGCCGCGCGGCACGATCACGTCAATGGCGCCATCGAGGCCAGCCAGCATCATGCCGACCGCCTCGCGGTCGCGGGTGGGGATGAGCGTGATTGCCGAGGCGGGCAATCCGGCTTCGATCAGACCCTCGACCATCGCGGCATGGATCGCACGGCATGACCGGAAGCTCTCGGAGCCGCCGCGCAGGATCGCCGCATTGCCGGCCTTGAGGCAGAGCGCACCGGCATCCGCCGTGACATTGGGCCGGCTCTCGTAAATCACGCCGACGACGCCGAGCGGCACCCGCACGCGCTCGATCCGCATGCCGTTAGGGCGGCGCCACGACGCCATCACAGTGTCGACCGGATCCCTGAGCTTGCGGATCACATCGAGCCCGGCCGCCATGGCATCGACGCGCTCGGCGTCCAGTGAAAGCCGATCGAGGAAAGCCTGAGTTGCGCCGCCTGATTTCGCCTCGGCACGATCCTCCGCATTGGCGGCGAGGATGGCGGCGCGCGAGGCGTGGATGGCCTTAGCCATTGCCGCCAGCGCCCTGTTCTTTTGCGCAGCCGGCGCGAGCGCCAGCGCGCGCGCCGCCAACCGCGCTTCGCGGCCGATCTCGCGCATTGTGACCGCGAGCGTGGCTCCAGGCTTTTCGGAACCGGCGACCGCCTTGAGCGGGGCGTTCATGGCGCCCTCATGGTGTTGATCCGTAACGCATTCGGGAACTTCCTATCATGTCCGGAGACCTCCGGCGAGGCTGCTGGCAAAGCGAGCCGCCCGCCGTAGATGCCCACAGCAATCCACAGCGTTCGTCGGCCGGCACTGTTACAGTTAGGCTTGGCGACCGGATTGACATTCAACATATAGGGGCCATCCTTCGAGACATGCCGAGAGACCCTGAAGGCCGCAAAAGACCCGCCGATGTAATCGGCAACGCCGTGCTGGTCATGCGAATCGCGACGGGCGAAATCGAAGAATCGCTGCCGAAAACGCGGCGAGCGGCGGGTGGTAAGATTGGCGGACCAGCCCGCGCCAAATCTCTTTCCCCTGAAAAGCGGACGGAAATCGCGAAAAAGGCTGCAAAATCAAGGTGGTCGAATAAACCTTCGTGAACTTCATAATGTCCGTTAGCTTTTTATCTTGATAATCATAATGCAACCGGCCATATATTTGGCCAATGACCGAACCAGTAACCATAACCCTTGATTGGGTCCGGGCCGAAAAGGCTAAGCACAAGGCGGCGATTGCCGATCTTGAGGCGACTGAGCGCGTTCTTTTGCTGCGCCAGAACGAAACTGCGCTTTCGATGCCGGTACACGAACATAAACTGGCGGACGGCTATGGCGCCAAAAAGCACACGTTGTTGTCCATCATTGCCAATGCAAAACAGGGCCTAACAACTCAGGAGCTTATTGTATCTGCAACCAATGCAGGCCTTGCAGGCCTTAAGGTCGAAAATACGTCGCCCCAACTGTCGACTTATAAAAGCAGGGATGGCCTGCTCGACCTTAGGAATGGCCGCTGGCAAATCACTCTCGCCGGAATGAATTTTCTGGCTGATAAGAATAGGGAGCAGCCATGACGACTGCTCCCCGATCTATTCCCGACCTGGTACGCCGGGTCATTTCGCTGCTGAGGCAGCCCGTGACATCGTCAGCGGGCATTCGGAACTCAGACTGGAGGTGCCCCATGAGATAGGGCCACCGTCAGTCTGCCGCCGGGGCGCAATGCGCCAACATTCCGCTCCGGCGTCAGCAGGATATAGCCAACCCATTAAATTTAGTCAAGGAATCAATTTCTTGAGTCCTCTCAAGAGGTTATGTCCATGACATTTAATCTGGACAAAATGCTTGACAATGCTAATACGCATTGGCATTATGCTTCTTATGAACAAACTTCCTTTCGAGAAACGTCGCCAGATCATCCACCAAATGGTGGAAGGCAATTCCGTTCGCGGGATTGCTC
>JBAQAB010000101.1:0-8084 GCA_049285535.1 Xanthobacteraceae bacterium | reverse complement strand
CATTGATCTTCTGCTCCCTCTGCGTCGTTCTTAGGAGCGTCCAATAGTTGCATGCCCAAGCCGTCGATCTCCTGCAGAGTTTTCCCGGCGATCCCTTGCAAGTCACCATACATTCCTGCGGTGGACTCAATCACGCCGCGAAGTTGCGCTTCACGCTTCGCCCATAGACGGGTCATCGTTTTGCGCTCCCTGTCGAGGTCCTCTTGCATGTCGGAGAATTTTTCGACAATCGCTTCGATGCGGTGGCGAAAGCGCGGTCCCGTCAAGTACTGGTAAACCATCGCCATCTTGGTCTGTTGACCCTCTCCGGCCTGGCGGACGGCCGAAAGCTCGATGAGGGATTGGCGCAGCACGATGCCAACGGGGATGGCGCATCGATATTCTGCTATCCATACGCCATCAATTAGATCAAACGCGACAACGCTCTTCGGAACCACCTGCGATACGAGCAATGCTAAGTCCGCTTTTGCAGCTCGCTGGTCGTCACGAAGTTTCGGCAGCCAGCCGTCACTCCAACTCTTGGTTCTTTTCGTTTCCCACAGAATAGTGCCGCACGGTTGGTCTAAGGGACCTATGACCCGTTGCAGCACGTCCCCTCCAAATTCACCCTTGGGAACGGGCTGAATAATGTCTCGCGGAAATTTGACACGAAGCATGGACTCTAAATCAGCTTCCTGTGCTTCACCTTGAAGTTGTTGCGACCCTTGTTCAGCCCTGCGTCTAAGCTCCTCAATTTGGCGCTGCATGGAGGTGATCTGCTCCTCCTTCTCAAGAACCTTGAGCTTCAGCCCCTCCTCTGCGTCCTGTTTCGCCTTGTCTCTAACACCCGCGAGAGATTCCTGAACCCTTTTCTCTATAGTTAGGTCCATCTCTCGCCTAGCGTCGTCGAGTTCTCGCTGTTTTCGGATAAGCTCGGCTTGCGCCTTTTGAGCATCCGCCAGTTTCGCGTTGCGGTCTTCTAAAACCTGTTTAAGATCGGTGACTTCCCTGGCTTTCTGGTCAAGATCGTTAGCAGCGAGAAGTCGAGCCTTCTTCTGTTCCTCATTCACAATGCTTTCTCGTTCAATCTTTAATCTTGCGGCGACCCGGTCGTCGATTTCCTCTTTGGCCTTCACCAAATTAGCGTGCTGGACGCGCATTGCGGCCTCGCGCCGGGCAACGTCAGCTTCCTTTTGTTCAAGCTTTTGCTCATATTTTTTCCGCGTCGCCTCAATGAGAGGTGCGGCGAGCGATTCATTGAGCTTTATTTCCGTATGGCAGCTCGGGCACGTGATGGTTGGGTCGGTCATTTTGGCTACTTACCACAGATTGCATCATTTGGGAGGATGCCAAGATGGCATTGGTCAAGACGGTCGCAGCCTATGGCCAGACAAGCGCGACCATTTCAATGTATTGGCAGCCACCTGCCAGCCGGAGCGATAAGGCCCCATTCAGTCATTGGTCGAAAAATCGCTCAAGCGAGTGAGGTTCGAAATCAGCCAAAACGCGCGTCAAAGAAACTACGATTTTATAGGCGTCCGCAAAACCGTACCTTCGTCCCGAAGTACAGAGCTTTAGAGAATAACAGGCCGAGAGAGCAGGTTCTTGCTCGCTGACGCCAAGTCCAGGTGCAGAGGCTCGGCGCGCATAAAGCCAAAATTCGCGCTTCTAAGCGGCCTTGGCCGCGGTCGGAGAACGGGTTCGGAATGGGGCTTGGCGGAGGGAGTGGGATTCGAACCCACGATACGGTTTCCCGTATACACGCTTTCCAAGCGAGCGCCTTCAGCCACTCGGCCACCCCTCCGGATCACGGAAGCGAGCGCAATATAGCGGCCGAGTCTTGAGTTACAACCCGCGCGAACAAGACCGCAGCCACGGGCACAAATTGCCGTCCATGCATGAAATCCGACCATAATCCGGCAGCGGAACTTTCGCCGCGCCTTACCGTTATTCCGCAGTCCTACTGAGGCGACACAGGAGGAAGTCATGGGACGCGGGCTATTGCTATGGCTCCTCGGCATTCCACTGCCGATCATTCTTCTGATTTGGGTGCTTGGCGGCCTTCACGGCTAATATTGCCAGGCCAAAGACAGGCGACGTAAGTGAGTGTGCGGAGGCCCGGCGCGAGCCGGGCCTCTTGCTGTGCGCTCCATCGCTTCCGCCGGCGCATCCCTTGCCCTACATTAGCGGCATGAATCCAGTCCCCGACGATTATCTCGTTCGTCCCGATCCGCTCGATCCCCGCCTGACCGAGCGGGTCAAAGGCATCGACCAGGCCGGCGCCGCGATCGAGACCGCGGTGGTAGTCGAGCGTGCGTTGACGATCTTTCTCAATGCGCAGGAAATCGTCACCGCGATGACGATCGGCGATCATCCCGAATATCTGGCGCTCGGCTACCTGCTCAACCAGAACATGCTGTTGCCCGACGACACCGTCACCGGCGTCGAATACGACGAGGAGTTGTCCATCGTCGTCGTGCGCACCAGGCGCAAGACCAATTACGAAAAGAAGCTCAAGAAGAAGGTGCAGACCTCCGGCTGCGCCCAGGGCACCGTGTTCGGCGATTTGATGGAGGCGTTGGAGAACGTCACGCTGCCGAAGGCGGAATTGCGCACCTCGTGGCTCTATACGCTCACGCAGAAAATCAACACCACGCCGTCACTTTACCTCGAGGCCGGCGCCATCCACGGCTGCGTGCTGGCCGTCAAGGATCGACCGCTCGTTTATATGGAAGACGTCGGCCGCCACAATGCCGTCGACAAGATCGCCGGCTGGATGTTCAAGAACCGCGTCGGCGCGGCCGACAAGATTTTCTACACGACGGGCCGGCTCACGTCGGAGATGGTGATCAAGACGGTGCGCATGGGCATTCCGATCCTGATCTCGCGCTCCGGCTTCACCGCCTGGGGCGTCGAGCTCGCGCGCAAAGCGAACCTGACGCTGATCGGCCGCGCCCGCGGCAAGCGCTTCATTGCGCTCGCCGGCGCAGAGCGTATCGTGTTCGATCAGGACCTCGCTTATGTCGAGGACGAAAGCGCCAAGCACCGCCGCAAGGCCGCGGTTCACGACGATTAAGCCGAAACGCGCGTGAGCATGCCTTCCACCCTCGGTCTGGTGCTTGCCGGCGGCTTGGCGCGGCGCATGGGCGGCGGCGACAAAGCGCGGCTTCGCATCGGCGGCGCGACCATCCTGCAGCGCGTGCTCGCCTGCATCGGCCCGCAATGCGACGGCGTCGTTATCAACGCCAACGGCGATCCGGCGCGCTTTGCCGACACCGACCTGCCGGTGATCGCCGACAGCGTGCCGGATTTTGCCGGCCCGCTTGCCGGCATCCTCGCCGGGCTCGATTGGGCGGCCGCACATGCCCAAGATTGCCAATGGCTGTTGAGTGTGCCGGGCGATTGCCCGTTCCTGCCGAAAGATCTGGTGACGCGGCTGCACGAAGCGCGCATCGCGGCCGGGACGCCGTTGGCCTGCGCGCGGTCGGGCGAATGGCGCCATCCCGTCGTCGCGCTCTGGCCGGTCGCACTGCGCGAAGATTTGCGCCGCGCGCTGATCGACGACGGCTTGCGCAAGATCGAGATCTGGACGGCGCGTCACGGCGTCGCTCTCGCCGATTGGCCGGCCGCGCCGGTCGATCCGTTCTTCAACGTCAACACGCCCGAAGACGCCGCCCGCGCCACGGATATCGCCGCGCAATATCCCGACATCTATCCGACCAGCGATGCGTAAGAAAGAAAGCCCACCGTCGCGCCGGGCTCGATATTGGTCACATCCTCACCGAGTTCGGCCAGCCCGTCGGTCTCCGTGAGCGATGTCAGCACGCCGGCGCCGTCCTGCTCGTATTTGACGGCTTCGACGACGCCGTCGGCCGCCGCGCGCAACGCGACGCGGACATATTCACGCCGGCCCTTGCGTTTCTTGTAGGAGAACGTCGCCCGCGCCGGCATGGCGAGGAGCGGCTCGGGTAAAGCGCCGCACAGCCGCAGCAGCAAAGGCCGCACCACGCGCACGAAGGTGACAAAAACCGCCACCGGATTTCCCGGCAGCCCGACAAAAGCCGCGCTGTGACCGCCCGTGACGCTCGGGATCACGGCCATCGCGACCGGACGGCCCGGTTTAATGGCGAGGCGCCAGAACACCAGCCTGCCGATACTTGCGATTACGTTGCGCACATGGTCGGCTTCGCCGGCCGAGACGCCGCCCGAGGTCACCACTAGGTCGTGCTCGGCGGCCGCCGCGGCAAGCGCGCGTTTAAGTTCTCTCGGTTCATCGCCCAGGATGCCGAGATCGGTGACTTCGACGTTAAAGCGGGCCATCAATCCCGACAGCAGATAGCGGTTGGAATCGTACAGCGAGGCGCGCGGCAAAGCGGCGCCCGGCTCGACGATTTCGTCGCCGGTCGAGAACAGCGCGATGCGCACCCGGCGGTGCACAGTAAGCTTGGTGAGACCGAGCGCGGCGGCGAGCGCCACGTGCTGCACGGCAAGCCGCCGGCCGGCCGGCATGGCAATCGCCCCTGCCCGCAAGTCTTCGCCGGCAAGCCGCCGATTGGCGCCGCGCTTCAAGCCTGGCGGCACGACGACGCTGCCGCCGTCGACGCGGCAATCCTCCTGCATGAAAACGGTATCGGCACCTGCCGGCATCGGCGCGCCGGTAAAGATGCGGATCGCCTCGCCGGGGTTCACGCCATGCGGCGCGGCATGACCGGCGGCAACCCGATCGACGATGGTGAGACGCTTGTCGCCCTCGGCAGTAAGATCGTCGCCGCGCACCGCGTAACCGTCGACGGCGGAATTATCGAACGGCGGAACATTCACCGGCGCGACGACATTCTCGGCGAGCACGCGGCCCAACGCTTCGCGCAGCGTCACGGTATCGCGGCCCTCGACCGGCGCCACCCGCTCGGCAATCAGGCGCTCGGCTTCAGCGACAGGAAGCAGCGGGCCGTCAAAGGCGAAGCAATCGTCGCGGAGCTGCGCCATCACGGTTTTCCCCGTGCCGGCGCGATCTGCTCACGCGGCATCGCCTCGGCCTGCAAGACGTTGGCGATCGCCTCGATGTCGTCGAGCATGATGACTGGCACCTGCGCTTGCGGCAGCGCCGCGTCAGTGGCGACAGCGACGATGCAATCGTCGTCGGGATGCAGCAGCGGCTTGCCGACGGCGGCGCGATAGACTTCGAGCTTCGGATGCGCGTGTCGCTTAAAACCTTCGACGATCACGATGTCGACCAGGCTCAGCTTCTCAAGCATGTCGGTCAGCGGCGGCTCGGCTTCCTGCTGCGGCCCTTGGCCAAGTTCGTGCACGATGGCCCAGCGCCGGCTCGAGACGATGGCCACTTCGCTGGCGCCGGCCGCCCGGTGCAGCCAGGAATCCTTGCCGGGCTGGTCGGTATCGAAGTCATGATGCGCGTGCTTGACGGTCGCGATTTTCAGGCCACGGCCCACCAGCACCGGAATCACCTTGGTGACCAGCGTGGTTTTGCCGGAACCGCTCCAGCCCGCGAGACCGATAACGCGCATGGCTGTCATTATATATGGCTCATGGATCAACCGGTTCCATGCCCAGCACGCGGATGCGGGCGCGGGTTGCCTCATCGCGCAGCGCGGCCAGGAAGGCCTGCACGGCAGGCCGCTCGCGGCGCGCCTCGGCCAGCAAAAAATCATAGTGTTCCGGCGCGATCGGCAGGAAGGCGAGCCCGTACATGCGAGCCACCGGTTCGATCGCCACACCCCAATCGGCGCGGTTTTGCGCAATCGCCGCTGCGACGGCGTTGTGCGAGCGCGGCTGATTGGCGTAGCCGGCCGGCCGCGCCCCTTGAAGCAAGCCGTCGACGAGCACGCGCGTGCCGGAGCCGGCATTACGGTTGACCATCAGGATCGCGGGATCGGCGAGCGCGATTTTCAGCGCGGCGTCCGCACTGCCGCCGGCGAAGCGCGCGTCGCCGGGGCGAAACACAAAGCCCTGCATCCGCCGCCAGCCGGGCACCAGCGACAGACCGGATGAAAGCAGATGTTTGTTGTAGATGCCGGTCGCGGGATCGACGAGATGCACCGGCGCCACATCGCATTCGCCGCGAGTCGCGGCGTTAACGCCGCCGAGACTGCCGACGGCGATGGTGCGGGCGCTGAAACCGCGCTCGGCGAGTGCACCGACCACGACGTCGAGCGCGACATCGTGGCTGCCCATGATGACGAGATCCGGCGCGCGCTCGCTGTCGCCGATCAGCGTCACTTCGGCGCTAGAGTCGGCATCGAGCGCCGAAGCCAACGCGTCGATCGCCAAAAAGCCGTCGGCCTGCGAGAAGGCGGTAACTGCACCCGAGCCTTTGCCGGTCGGAAAAGCGATCGGGCCGTCACTGCCGGCGACCAGCGACACCAGCACGAATTCTTCGCGGCCGAGCTCGGACGCGATCCGCACCGGTACCCGCGCCGTGACGGTTTTCGCCGCTTCCTGCGACAGCCCGGCGCGGGCGCGAATGAGCGGCGCGACGAAAGCGTGAAAGGTGAAAATCGCCGAGGTCGGAAATCCCGGCAGCACGATCAGCGGCTGGTCGCCGATCACTGCCAGGCACAGCGGCTTGCCGGGCTTGAGCGCCACGCCGTGAACCAAAATGCCGGGCGGACCAAGCCGAGAGACGATGCGATGCGACAGGTCGCCGGCACCCTTCGAGGTGCCGCCGGAGAGCACCACGATGTCGCAGGACTGGAGCGCCTTGCGCATAGCGGATTCGAGGGCGACCACCTCGTCCGGAAACGCGCCGAACGGCACCGGTTCGCCGCCAGCCTCGACGATGGCGGCCGCAAAAATGGCGCCGTTGCTGTCATAGACGCCGCCGGAGCGTAGCGGCAGGCCCGGCTCGACCAGTTCGTCGCCGGTCGACAGCACCGCAACGCGCGGGCGGCGCACCACATCGAGCTGCGCAAGGCCGCAGGCCGCCAGCATGCCAATCTCGCGCGAGCCGATTTGGGTGCCGCGGCGCAGCAGAGTCTCGCCGCGCGCGATGTCGGAACCGGCATAAGAAATGAACTGCCCGCTCGCCGCCGCGCGTCGCAGATCGATCGCCGGCGCCGTCTCGTGCTCGATCAATTCGGTTTGCTCGATCATCACCACCGCATCGGCGCCGCGCGGGATGACGCCGCCGGTGGCGATCGCGGTCGCGGTGCCGGGCTTCACTTCGAGCGCTGGCGCAACGCCGCAAGCGATCACTTCGGCGTTGAGCGCCAAGCGCTTCGGCGCGCCGTCGCTAGCGCCGGCGGTGTCGGCCGCACGCACGGCAAAGCCGTCGACATTGGCGCGATCGAATGGCGGCGCGTCGACCGGCGCGATCACGTCGACCGCAAGCACGCGGGTGAGCGCAGCGGCAAGCGGCACGGTTTCGGGCGACAGCGGCGAACGATCAGTGCCGGTCTCGAAACGCCGACGCGCTTCAGCGGCGGACACTACTTCAAGAAACTGCTCCTGCCGCGCGGCGCGGCGCACCGCATCGAGAATCGCCGCGCCGATCCGGCTCCGGTCGGGTCTTATGACCATAGCGTCACCGCGACTTGCGCGCCCGCTGCAAAACCTTCGCTGTCGGCGGGAACGACGACCCAACCGTCACTGCGCGCCAGCGCCATAAACGACAAATAACCGGAGCCGAGCGGCTCTGCCATGCCGTCGGTGCAACTCACCGGAATGAGTTCGGTCATGCCGATGGTGGAAGTCGCTTTGCGCTTGAGCGGCATGACCGTCGGCGTGTCGGCGACGCCGCCGCCGGCCAATTTCGCGACGAGACGACGCCCGATCAGAAGCCACAGCGCGAGAGCGGCGTCGATCCGGCCGGGCATCAGCAGCACCGGCCGCTCGCCGGCAAAGCCGAAGGCCGCCGTCTCGCCGGGCGATACGGCAATGCCGTGGGCCTCGACGCGGCCGAGCCGCGCCAATGTCCGCACGCTCTCGTCATCGCGCCCGCCGCCGGTGCCGCCGAGCGCGATCACCGCGTCGGCTTCATCGCGCGCCAATGCTTCATGCAGGTCCGTCAGCTCGCCATGGATGGTCGCACCGGATTTGCCGACAAAGCGCGCCAGCATTGCAAGGCCGGCATCGATCAGCGGCGTCGT
>JBAQAB010000100.1:0-10646 GCA_049285535.1 Xanthobacteraceae bacterium | reverse complement strand
CGCAAGGACGCCATGACGAAGCGCGGCGACGCTATCCGGCAAGCTCATGCCAAGGGTCTGACCGACACCAAGCAAGCCGCTGCTGTCGCGTGGGATGCCAGCCCGATCAGCACGGCGCGCCTGGTCATGGAGCTTTATGTGCAGATCAAGGATCTCGACTGGTCGCTCGTCTCCACCTCGGGAAATACCAGCAGCTGGGCGAACCGGCTGTGGCCGATGGAAAAGCACTATCAATGGCTCGGCGGATCCGGCGGCTATGGCATCGGCTACGGGGCGCCGGCGTCGGTGGGCGCGGCGCTCGGCAATCGCGATCTTGGCCGTTTCTCGGTCTCCATCCAGTCCGATGGCGACCTCATGTTTGCGCCGGGGGTCCTTTGGACCGCGGCACGGCACAAAATCCCGCTGCTCGCCGTCATGCACAACAATCGCGGCTATCATCAGGAATCGATGCACGTGCAGCGGTTCGCCAATTTCCGCAACCGCGTCGCCAACACCGGCAACGATCTTGCGCCGATCGGCACCAGCATCATGAACCCGGACATCGCGTATCATGAGCTGGCAAGATCGATGGGATGGTGGGCGAAGGGGCCAATCACCGACCCGGCCGATCTCGGTCCCGCGATCAAGGAAGCGGTCGCCGTGGTGAAGGACGGCCAGCCGGCATTGGTCAATGTCATGACGCAGCCGCGGTGAGGAGAATGGTCATGCATTTCGCTCATGTCGCAGCCGCGCGCGTTCTCGCTGTTGTTATGGCGTTCGCGGCCTGCGCCGCCGCATCTGGCAGCGCTCACGCCGACGGCGACGCCCAGAAGGGCAAGATAGCGTTTATCAAAAACGGCTGCTGGCAATGCCATGACTTCGCCGGCGAGGGTTCGATCGCAACGAGCAGCGGCCGGGTGATCGCGCGCACGGCGCTGCCGCTCGAGGCGTTCAAGGCTTTCGTCCGCACCACCAACGGTCAGATGCCCCCGTTTCGGCCGGAGATTCTGTCGGACCAAGACCTCGACGACATTTACGCCTATCTGCAATCGCTGCCGGCGCCAAAGCAGGCCAGTGATATCCCGCTCCTGAACGACGCACGCTCGCAGTAGCAATCTGGCCCGCGCAGGGAAGGGTCAGGTAGGATAGGTCAATCGGGTATTCTTGATGGATGCCCAGTTGCGGCGGGAGTCCGTTCATATGATTCAGGTCAGACGCCTCGGGCACGTTACGCTGACCACGCCCGATATCGAGCGCCAGATTGCATATTATACCGACGTGGTCGGCCTCACTGTCGTCGAGCGCACCAAAGACCGGGCCTTTCTCGCCTGCAAACTCGGCCTTGAAGCAATCGCGCTTGAACCCGGTCCGGCGAATGCGCTGTCGCGCCTGTCATTGCAAGTTGCTCCCGGCAGCGATCTGGCTGCCGTCGCACAAGAGCTGGCCGGACATGGCGTGAAAAGCGAGCGCGCCAGCTGGATTTCGCCCGGCATTGGCGAGGCCATCGTTTTCCGCGACACCAAAGGCACCATCGTCGAAGTCTTTGCCGATTACGCCTTCGCCAAAGACGACGGGCGGCAAGCGGGCGTCATGCCGCTGAAGCTCGGTCATGTCGCTTATCGCGTCGACGATGTGCACAAGACCGTAAAGTTCTATTGCGATGTGCTCGGCTTCCGCGTGTCCGACTGGCACGCCGACCACTTCGCCTTCCTGCGCTGCAACACCGATCATCACACGGTGAACTTCGTCTATGATGCGCAGCCGCAGCTGCATCACATCGCCTTCGAAGTGAAGGATTGGGCGGAAATCCAGCGCGCCGCCGAAATTTTGGCGCAGCACGATATTCGTCTCGTTTGGGGCCCCGGGCGCCACATCATCGGCCACAATGTCGCGATCTATCACCGCAACGCCGACAAGGTGCGCGTCGAGTTCTTCTGCGAGATGGACCAGATGAAAGACGAGACGCTTGGCTATTTTGATCCGCGGCCGTGGCACCAGGACCGGCCGCAGCGGCCGAAAGTGTGGCCGGAGGACACGTTGCGCAATTATTGGGGGTTTGACTCGGAGGCGGTGATCCGTGGCTATCAAACCATCGAATAGCGATTTTGCGCCCGGGATTACTCTCTCGAACACGAGGTCGTGAGTGGCTCGCGCGGCGGCGTGGCTGCAGTTGTGATTGGCGCGTGTCTGCCTAATTGACCTAGGACAATGCCGCTGATGACAGGCGCCGTCGGAGGAAACAAATGGCACGCATGAAGATCGCAAAAACGTTGATTATAGGAGCGTTGCTGTGTGTGCCTGCATTGGTGCTGATCGGTCGGCTTGCCCAGGCTGCCGAGCCCGCCGTTGTCCTTCCGCCGCCAGCACTCGACGCCACGGCCCCGGCGGGCGGCGGCTCGGAAAACGTCGTGCTGGCTGGCGGCTGTTTCTGGGGCATGCAAGCGGTTTATGAGCACACTAAAGGCGTCACCTCGGCGGTCTCGGGATATTCCGGCGGCAGCAAGGAGACTGCCCATTACGAAATGGTCGGGACGGAACGCACCGGACACGCCGAATCCGTTTCCGTCACTTACGACCCGCGGCAGATTTCGCTCGGGAAAATCCTGCAAATCTATTTCTCGGTGGCGCACAATCCGACCGAGCTTGACTACCAGGGGCCCGACAGCGGCTCGTCCTATCGTTCCGCCATTTTCTATGCCAACGACGAGCAGAAACGCGTCGCGGCGGCCTATATCGGGCAGCTCGATAACGCTCATGTCTTCGACGCGCCAATCGTGACCGAGCTCGAAGTTCTAAAGGGCTTCTATCCGGCCGAGGACTATCATCAGGACTTCGCCGTCACCCATCCGAGCTACCCCTATATCGTCTTCAACGATTTGCCCAAGGTGGAAAACCTTAAGCGTATGTTCCCGGACTACTACCGCGACGCGCCGGTCACCGTGCTGGCGTCGAACAAGCCGACTCAGTAAGCGCATCGCGCTTCTCGATGGGGGAAGTTCCGGCAAGCGCCCAAATCTGCGCTGCACTGCGTCAAAAAGCCGGGCCGGGTTGTGTGTAACCATTTGCCCTGTAGCCACGCACTAACCTCTGCGTATATCCTCGCCCTAGGAAGCGGGCCGTCGAGCCAGCTCCGCAAAACGAGGAAACCGGGGGAGGTGCGCCATGGCTATGGCAACGACAGTGGGGGCATTGCCCGAGGCTGAACACAGCGCGCAACTGCGCAAGGCAGTGATTGCGTCGACGGTCGGCACGGCAATCGAGTGGTACGACTTTTTTCTTTATGGCACGGCGGCCGGACTGGTGTTCGGCAAGCTTTACTTCCCCAACCACGATGTGGTGTCGGGGACGCTCCTCGCTTTCGGGACTTATTTTATCGGCTTCGCCGCGCGCCCAATCGGCGCGGCCATCTTCGGCCATTATGGTGATCGCATCGGCCGCAAAGCGACCCTGATTGCGACGCTATTGTGCATGGGGCTGGCGACCTTCGCCATCGCCTTCGTGCCGACTTATGATTCGATCGGCATATGGGGCGCGGTGATTTTGACCGTGCTGCGCGCCATTCAAGGCATCGGCGTTGGCGGCGAGTGGGGCGGTTCGATTCTGCTGTCGATGGAATGGTCGCGCACGCATAACCAGCGCGGCCTCGTTGCCGCATGGCCGCAATTCGGCGTTCCTTGCGGTCTCCTCCTCTCAACGCTTGCGGTCATCGTCTTTAGTTCATGGGCCGGTGCCGATTTCATCACCTGGGGTTGGCGGATTCCTTTCGCGCTGTCGATCGTTCTGGTCGGTATCGGACTGTGGATTCGGCTCGGCATCCTGGAAACGCCGGTATTCCAGCAGCTCTTGGACACGAATAAAATCGAGAAGGCCCCAATCCTCGAAGTGATCAAGAAGCAGCCCAAGGAGATTATCCTCTCGGCGTTGCTGCGCCTGTCCGAACAGGCACCGTTCTACATCTTCACCGCGTTTGTCTTCGCTTACACCGTCGGCACACTGAAGATGGATCGCAACTTCATCCTCAGCGCAGTGATCGCGGCGGCCTGCGTGTCGTTCTTCACCATCCCGATCGCCGGCCACATCTCTGATAAGATCGGCCGGAAGAACATGTACCTGATCGGCGTAGTCGCCATGGGCCTGTTCGGCTTCCTGTATTTCGGCATGGTGGATACAGCGGCTCCGGTGCTGGTCTTCGTTGCCATCGTGCTGTCGCTCATTCCACACGACATGCAATATGGCCCACAGGCTGCGCTGATCGCGGAATCGTTCACGCCGCGGCTGCGCTATAGCGGCGCTTCGCTTGGCTACCAGTTGGCATCCATCATCGCCGGCGGTCCGGCTCCGCTGATCGCCACTGCATTGTTCGCCGCCTACCACACCGGCTATGCGATCGCCGGCTATATCCTCGTCCTCGCCGTCATCAGCTTTATCGCGGCGGCGATGATGCCGGATTATACCGGCAAGGATATTTCGGCCGAGGCCTACGTCGAAGACTAGCGAATGAAGGAAGATCCGGGGACCAAACCGATCGGTCCGGTTCCCGGAATTCCGGGTGATTGAAAAATACCCGGCTATGATGTGATCGCCGATTTCTGGGAATGGTATCAGCGCCGACAGACGCGAGAACATGACCCCATTGCCCGACTTGCTCTCGACAAATGCGAAGAATCGTTCCGGGAATGCCAATGGGGCAATTTCGGTTATTGGTACGCGATCTATCTTCGGGAGCGTCCGAAGATGCCAAACTCTAGTGCAATGGCCCGTTCACTCCGCGGTACGATTAGCTCCCTGCCGCGGAATAAAAACTTTTAAAGCACCGCGCCGCTCTGCGGATCGATCAGGTGCATACGGTCCGTATCGGCATAAAGCCGCATGGAGTCGCCCGGGCCGGCGGCGCTGCCGGGATCGACGCGGCCGCAGATTTCTTGGCCGTCGATGGTGAAATAGACCATCGTCTCCATGCCCATGGGCTCGACCACGTCAAGCGTTGCGTTGAATTCGCAATTTGTGTCCCGGTCGTTGCGCCGCGGCTCAGTGATGTGCTCGGGACGTAGACCAAAGATAATCTCCTTGCCGATCAGCGGCTGGAAGCGTCCCGATTGGGCCGCCGGCACCGGCAGGCTGACCGTGTCGGATACGCGCACGCGCAGCCCCACGCCGTTCTGTTCCAGCCGGGCGCGCATGAAATTCATCGCCGGCGAGCCGATGAAGCCGGCGACGAAACGCGTCTTGGGATGGTGGTAGAGATCCTGCGGCGTGGCGATCTGCTCGATGACGCCGCCGTTCATGACCACCACGCGGTCGGCCAGCGTCATCGCCTCGACCTGGTCGTGGGTGACGTAAACCGTGGTGGTCTTCACCATCTGATGGACGCGCTTGATCTCGGTTCGCATCTGCACCCGCAGCTTGGCGTCGAGATTAGACAGCGGCTCGTCGAACAAGAACACTTTCGGGTTGCGCACGATGGCGCGGCCCATCGCCACACGCTGACGCTGGCCGCCCGACAAGGCCTTCGGCTTGCGATCGAGCAGTTCGGTGATATCGAGAATGCGCGCGGCGTTGTCGACCCGCCGCTTGATCTCGTCCTTGGGGAATTTGCGCAGCTTGAGTCCAAACGACATGTTCTCGAACACCGACATGTGCGGGTAGAGCGCGTAATTCTGGAACACCATGGCGATGTCGCGGTCTTTGGGCGGCAAATCGTTGACGATCTCGCCGCCGATATAGATGTCACCGGCGCTGATCTCTTCGAGTCCCGCGATCATGCGCAGCGTGGTCGACTTGCCGCAGCCCGATGGGCCGACCAGCACGACGAATTCGTTGTCCGGAATGTCGAGGCTGATATTGCGAACCACTTCGACATTGTCAAAACGTTTGACGACGTTGCGCAACGCGACTTCGGCCATGTCGATACCCTTAGCCCTTGGTGGCGCCCGCGGTGAGGCCGGCGATGTAGTAGTCCATCAGGAATGCGTAGATCACGAGCGGCGGGGCTGCCGCCATCAGCGCGCCGGCCATCAGCATGCCCCACTTGTAGACGTCGCCGCGGATCAGGCTCGTCACCGTGCCGACGGTGAGAACCTGCTGGTCCGACGAATAGAGAAATGCCATCGGATAGACGAAGGCCGCCCACGACACGGTGAAAGAAAAAATCATCGCCGCGATGATGCCCGGCAGCGCCACCGGAATGAAGATTTTGGTGAGCATCTGCAAATGGCCGGCGCCGTCGATCAGCGCGGCTTCATCGAGCTCCTTCGGGATCGATTGAAAATAACCGATCATGATCCAGGTGCAGAACGGCACGGTCAGCGTCGGATAGATCAGCACCATGCCCCAGTAGGAGTTGAGCAGACCCACCGCCTTGACGATCTGAAACAGCGGGATGAACAACAGCGTGTCGGGCACGAGATAAGTCAGGAAAATGCCGGTCGCGAGGATACCCGAGCCCCAGAACTTCATGCGGCCGAGCGAGAAGGCGGCAAAAACGCTGACCACCATGGTGATCGCGACCGTGCACAGCGTCACGATCAGCGTATTCCTGAAGAAGATCAGAAAATCGGTCTGCGTCAGCAGGATGCGGAATTGATCGAGCGTGATGCCGTCGGCGATGATCCATGGATTGGTTGCCATTCGCGCCACTTCGGCGTCGCTCTTAAGCGCGGTGACGACCATGTAATAGGGCGGGATGAGGAAGAAGATCGCGAACAGGATCAGGAAGAAATACGACGAGAACAACGCCCAGCGCCGATTGCGGCTCAGGCTGGCGCGGACGCCGATGCGCGGCGCGGTGCGGGCGGCGAGGGCGGCCGTGCTCATCCGATCTCCCGGCCGCGCTTGCTCACGCCGCGCAGGATGAAGACGGCCGCGAAGGCGAGGATCGGGAACATGAACAGCGAGGTGGCGGCGCCGAGCGGCAGATCGCCGGAGCGAATGCCGAGCATGAAGGCGTAGGTCGCGAACACGTGCGTCATGTTGCGCGGGCCGCCCGCCGTCATGATCTGCACGATGTCGAAATTCGCAAACGTGACGATCAGCGAGAACAGCACCGTGATGGCAATGATATTGCGCATCATCGGCAGCGTGATGTGCAGGAATTTCTGCCAGGCATTGGCGCCGTCGATCGCCGCGGCTTCGTAAAGCTGCTCCGGCACGGATTTGAGCGCAGCCAGATACATGATGAGAAAGAACGGCGCGCCGAACCAGACATTGACCAGGATGACGGAAAAACGCGCCCAGTAGGGACTGCTTAGCCACCCGACCTCGCTGAAACCCAGGCTGGAAAGAATGTAATTGAAGGCGGAATGGGTTGGATCGAATAGCCACCACCAGCCCAGCGACGACAGCGCCAGCGGAATGACCCACGGCACTAGCATCATGCCGCGCCACTTGCGTTGCCCCTTGACCGGCAGGTTGTTGATCAGATGCGCCGTGATGAGCCCGATCAAGGCTTTGAAGAAAACCGCGCTGAGCGCGAAGATCGCCGTCTGCTCCACCACCATCACGAAGACGTCGCGCGACAGCAGGAAGCTGAAATTGCCGAGTCCGATAAAGCGCGTCTGCGCCTTGTTCAGCATCGACAGATAGATCGAATAGAACGCCGGATAGACGACGAGCCCGGCAATGATGACGATCAAGGGCAGGCACATCAAAAAGGCGATCGTAGAGCGCCGTCGCAGAAAGAGTCGAAGGTTACGGCGGGCCGGGGAGCGCAGGCCGACGCCATGCAGCACCGGCGACCAAGTCTGGACGGTATCGGCCATATTCACGCCGCCGATCCCATCGGATCGGCCTCCCATCGCGTTTTTCGCATGCCGGCCCCCGGGTCGGCATGCGCTGGTTTTTACGAACCGAAAAACACCGTTCAGGCGCGCAGAGTTCCCTCGAGCTCGTTCTCCGCCCATTTGATCACGTCGTCGATTTTCTCGTTGCCCTGCGTGACCTTGGCGACCATGACGGTGTTGATCGCCTGGTTGTAGATCTGCGAACCGACTTCGGATCGTGCGGGCGCGCCGGCGATCGAGGTCTGTTCATCCGCGCGCGGCGGGTAGCCATAAACGGTGCCGACGGGGGGCGCGACCGTCTTCCATGTGTCGATGTCGTACATGGTCTTGAAGGCGGGCAGGTCGTAGCCGGATGAAGCCGCAACGAATTTGGCCACCGCCGGCTTCTGCGACAGATACAGCAGCAGCTCCTTGGCGGCTGACTTGTTTTTCGAGAAATTCCACAAGCCGTAGAAGAACGGCAGCTGGCCGACGAACCGGCCTTTCGGGCCCTTCGGCATCGGATGGGTCCAGCAGTCCGCCGCCACAGACGGATTATCGCGCTTGGCGACCGCCCAGGCGCTCGGCGGGTTCATGATGCTCGAGCCCTTGCCAGAGATGAGCCAGCGGTTGTTGCCGGCGTCATCCCAGGCGTAGACCTCCGGCGGGTTCACCGCCATCAGCTTCTTCAGATATTCCAGCGCTGCGCGGGTCTCGTCGGAGTTGATCTTGATGTTGTCCTTGGCGTCGACCATGACCACGCCGTAGGAATTAAACAGCGCGCCGACCCAGTCCACGGCATCGCTGGTCTGTCCCATCGACAAGCCGACAGGGAAGCCCGCCTTATAAAGCTTTTGCGCCGAGTCGAGATAGGTATCCCAGGTCCAGGTATCGGTCTTCGCCTTGTCCCATTTCGATTCGTCGGCCGGGAACAATTCGGTGACGTCGATGCCAGCATGTTGCTTGTACAGGCTGATACGCGAGCAGGTCGGTTTAACCTGGCATCCCCGCGTCGCCGATACCGCGCGCCAAGTGCCTTTAATCCTGCCGAGATACTCAAACACCGGGCTGATCGGGCCGTATTGTTTGATAAGCTCGGCATTGATGTCGTCGAGCGGCTCGAGCTCGTTTTGATGGATACGGATATTCCAGTCGCGGTGGGACATGACGTCGTGGCCGGTGCCGGCTTGCGCCTCGGCGGCCGCGGTCAGCTTGTCCTTGTCGCCCTGCGTCGTGATGTAATCGATCTTGACCTCGACGTGGTTCTGCGCCGCCCATTCATTGCAAACGGCGGTGAAAGTGTCATTGGCGCCGGGCACCCAATGGTCCCAAACACCGAGCGACAACGAACCGGCGGCATAAGCGCCCCTGACATAGGGCGCTGTGAGCGCGGCGGCGGAACCGAGCGCCGCGGATTTAAGCAAGCTGCGGCGGCTTGGGCGCGATTTCTCAACAAGACGCGAGATGGTCATGCAATCCTCCCTGTCGGCGCCATGATTATTTTTGGATTTTGCTGGCGTGAGGCAAAACATACTCTCATCGCGGGAAGCCGGCTAGTGTTTCGATTGCCGGGATCAAGGCGCGTGGGCAGCTTTCCACCCGCATGCGCCGGGACCGGTCAGTCTTGCGAATGATGGTGGCGACCCCGGCAGGATTCGAACCTGCGACCTTCAGCTTAGAAGGCTGTTGCTCTATCCCCTGAGCTACGGGGCCGCGCGACGCGATCATATAGTAAAGTCAGCACCCGAATGCCCGGTAAATCGCATTTGCGGCGGCGGCTTGGGGGTGATGGCGCCTTCAATTTCGCTCCGCCTTTTCGGCCATGACCTCGACACGATCGTTCCTCACTGCGGCACGCAGCAGGACATTGGGCGGCGCTTCCCCGCTGTGGCGTAATTCACTATTGTCGGCTGGGATTTAGGACCATATGCCGAAGCCGTCGAGCCGGCGTTTCGATCCGGCTTTTGCGGCAGTATTCGGATAAATGGCGCGGCCAAGATAAGCGGCAGATGAGCACGACCAGCAGCTGGGGATTGCGGTCCGACTGGCCTGCCAAAGGCTTTAACGGGCTTTTCGATTATGCCGCCGGCTCGCACGGCCGGGCGGTGGCATTATTGATGCTGGTCACGCTCTTGGCCTTCCTTCCCGGGTTTTTCCAAATCCCGCCGGTCGACCGCGACGAAGCCTATTTCGCGCAAGCCACCAAGCAGATGATCGAAACCGGCGATTATGTCGACATCCGCTACCAGGACGATGTGCGCTATCGAAAGCCGGTCGGCATCTACTGGCTGCAGGCGGCGGCGGTGAACACGGCGAGCGCGCTTGGCCTGCCTAATGCGGACACCACGATCTGGCTTTATCGCGTGCCGTCCTTGCTCGGCGCCATCGGGGCGGTGCTGGCGACCTATTGGTGCGCGCTCGCCTTTGTCAGCCGGCGCGGTGCGGTGCTGTCAGCCTTGATGATGGCGGCCTCGACTATTCTCGGCGTCGAGGCGAGGCTCGCCAAGACCGATGCCGTCCTGCTCTTCACCGTCGTTCTGGCCATGAGCGTCTTGGCGCGCGTCTATCTTGCGCCGCGTCGCGACGAGGCTTCGCCGGGTCTCGGTCTGCTCGCGGTGTTTTGGACCGCGATTGCGGTCAGTATCTTGGTCAAGGGACCGCTCATTTTGATGGTCGTCGGATTGGCTGCGGCGACCTTGTCGATCATCGACCGCTCCGCGCGCTGGCTGTTGGCACTGCGTCCGTTGCCTGGCATCGCCTGGATGTTCCTGCTCGTCCTGCCATGGTTCATCGCCATCTACTGGCGCGTCGGCAGCCAGTTCCTGGTCGCTTCGGTCGGCGAGGACATGCTGGCCAAGGTGGCAAGCTCGCAGGAAGCGCACGGCGCACCGCCGGGCCTCTACGTGCTTT
>JBAQAB010000099.1:0-4612 GCA_049285535.1 Xanthobacteraceae bacterium | reverse complement strand
GTCTGCTGCGCGATGAGATGGCGGCGGAGGACGTCATCGGCGAAGTGTTTTTGGACGTCTGGCGGCAGGCCAACCGGTTTGAAGGCAGAAGCGCCGTCTCGACCTGGCTCATCGCCATCGCTCGCTTCAAGGCGCTATCGCAGTTGCGCAAGCGGCGCGAGGATGGATTGGACGACGACGCGGCGGAATCGATCGAGGAACCTTCGGATGATCCGGAACTCGCTCTGGCAAAAGTCGATAAGGGCGAGAAACTGCGCAAGTGCCTCGCTGGACTGTCGCGCGAGCACCGCGAAGTCATCGATCTCGTCTATTACCACGAGAAGTCGGTTGAGGAAGTCGCTCGGATTATCGGAATTCCGGAAAACACGGTGAAGACGCGAATGTTCTACGCGCGCAAGAAGCTTGGAGAATTATGCCGAATGGCTGGAATCGATCGAGGTTGGCCATGACCGGCGCCGACGCGACACGCGATCCGGGCCGCAATGGCGAGCCCGGCGAGATCGAGGCGCTGTTGCCCTGGTACGCGGCCGGCACGTTGCGTCGCCGCGATCGCCAGCGCGTCGAGGAGGCGTTGCGCCAAGACGCCGAGCTCGCGCGCCATGTCGAACTGGTCCGCGAAGAGATCGTCGAGACCATTCACCTCAACGAAACGCTCGGCGCGCCGCGGCCGCATGTCGCCGACCGGCTGATGGCGGCGATCGATGCCGAGACTGATGCCGCGCATAAGCACGGTCCCGGTGCGGTCGCGGGATGGCTGACCGGATTTTTCGCCAACTTGCCGCCGCGGACTTTGGCGGTGGCGGCCTCCTTTGCTGTGCTGGCTATTGCGCTGCAGGCCTTCATGATCGTCGAAATTTTCACCAAGCCGCAAAGCCTGGTCCAGCAAGCCTCGCTCGGCGCGGTGCATCGCCATGGCACGTTTGCAATGGTGCGCTTCGCCCAGGCTGCAAGCGCCGCCGAGATCACCAATTTCCTGCACAATTATCAGGCGGCGCTGGTCGACGGTCCGACGGATGGCGGGCTCTACCGCGTGCGCATCGCGATGAAGTCGCTGGCCAAGGAAGAGCTTGGCAAGATCATCGCGCGGATGCGTCAGGAGCGCGTGGTGGCGTCGGCCGAGCCGGCCGAAACCGCAGAGCCAGCTGAGCCAGCCGAACCGGCAGGGCCCAGCAAATAGCCTGAAGGCCCCGGCTTTCCCGTTGGAGGGTAGGCTATTTTGGCCTTTGAACCTTTTGCCTGGCGGCGCGACGAATAAGTGGTGGCGCAAATCAGGCCCCATCGGCGCGCTAACACCCCTGACGCCAGCGCCGATATTCAGACCCGCCCGGACTCGTCCCCTCCGGGCGGGTCGTCATTTCAAAGCGCCATCTCAAACACGCGGCGCAATCGCGGCTTCGGCTCGCACGAACGCGCGCTAATTCGCTTTACCCCCACGCCGAAGATGGCGGAGAATGCCGTCGTGGGGGATCAGTAGGGTGGGTGACGATACCGTCCTCGAAACCGAGGACCTGAGCAAGGATTTTGCCGGCTTCGTCGCGGTGCGCTCGGTCAATCTGCGCGTCGTGCGCGGCAGCATTCATGCCATGATCGGCCCGAATGGCGCCGGCAAAACCACTTGCTTCAATCTGTTGAGCAAGTTTCTCAATCCCACGCGCGGGCGCATCGTGTTCGATGGCCGCGACATCACGGCGCTCAACCCGGCTGATGTGGCCCAGCTCGGGCTGGTGCGTTCGTTCCAGATCTCCGCGGTGTTTCCGCACCTGACGGTGATCGAGAACGTCCGCATCGCGTTGCAGCGCCGCCGCGGCGGCTCGTTCGATTTCTGGCGCAGTAAGCGCGTGCTGCACGCGCTCGACGAACGCGCCCTGGCGTTGATCGCCGACGTCGGGCTGGCTCCTTATGCCGGTGCGCTGGCGATTGAATTGCCCTATGGCGGTAAGCGCGCGCTCGAAATCGCGACCACGCTGGCGCTCGATCCGACGATGCTGCTGCTCGACGAGCCGACCGCTGGCATGGGGCACGAGGATATCGCCCGCATCAGCGCGCTGATCAAATCAGTCGCCGCGACCCGCACCGTGCTGATGGTCGAGCACAATCTCAGCGTGGTCGCCGATCTATGCGATCGCATCACCGTACTCACCCGCGGCCAGGTGATCGCCGAGGGCGACTATGCGACCGTGTCGGCCGATCCGGCGGTGCGTGAGGCCTATCTGGGGACCGGCCATGATTGAAAAGCACGCAGCCGGCATGCGCGCGATGCTCGCGGTCAACGGGCTCGAAGCCTGGTACGGCGAATCGCACATCCTGCATGGGGTCACCTTCGACGTGCAGCCGGGTGAGGTGGTGACGCTGCTCGGCCGCAACGGCGTCGGCAAGACGACAACCCTGAAATCGATCATGGGCATCGTCGAGCGGCGCCGCGGCTCGGTGCGCTTCGAAGGCTGTGAGCTCGTTGATATGGCCTCGGACGCTATCGCCCGCGCCGGCCTCGCCTTCTGTCCGGAGGAGCGCGGCATTTTCGCCAGCCTGAATGTGCGAGAAAATCTGCTGCTGCCGCCGCAGGTACGGCCGGGCGGCCTCGATCTCGATCGCATCTTCGCGCTGTTCCCCAATCTGCGCGAGCGGCTTTCAAGTCAGGGCACAAAACTTTCCGGCGGCGAGCAGCAGATGCTGGCGATCGCCCGCATTCTGCGCACCGGTGCCCGCTTGCTCTTGCTCGATGAGCCAACCGAGGGCCTGGCGCCGGTGATCATCCAGCAGATCCGCGCGACCATCGCTTCGCTGAAAGCGCAAGGCTTTACCATTCTTCTGGTCGAGCAGAATTTCCACTTCGCCGCGGCGGTAGCCGATCGCCATTACATCATGGAGTATGGCCGCGTCGTTGACGAATTTTCGACACCGCAACTAAAGGCGAATGCGGAAAAGCTGCACGAATATCTCGGAGTTTGATATAGGGCAGAGAGGGCAAAAAAAGGCCCGCACTAGGGAGGTGTGTCATGAGACGTCCAACGGGTGCGTTGGCAACCGGCTTGACTATGGCGGTTGCCGTATTTTTGAGCGCCGCGGCGGCGCGGGCCGAAGATATCCAAGTCAAGCTCGGCGTGCTGACCGACATGTCGAGCCTTTACGCCGATGACACCGGCCCCGGCTCGGTGGCGGCTGCAAAGCTCGCGGTGCAAGACTTCAATCCCGCCGCGCACGGCATGAAGGTCGACATCATCAGCGCCGACCATCAGAACAAGCCGGACATCGGCGCCAATATCGCGCGGCAGTGGTTCGATACGCAAAACGTCGACGCCATCCTCGACGTACCCAACTCCGGCGTGGCGCTGGCCGTGAATGAAGTGGTGCGGGAAAAGAACAAGGTCTTCCTGGTCTCGGGCGCGGCGATCTCCGACCTGACGGGCCCGAAATGCTCACCCAACACCATCCACTGGACCTACGACACCTGGATGCTCGCCAATGGAACTGGGAAAGCAGTCGTCAAGACCGGCGGCGACACTTGGTTCTTCATCACCGCGGACTATGCCTTTGGCCATGCGCTGGAGCGCGATACCACCGCCGTGGTTACGGCGAATGGCGGCAAGGTTTTGGGCTCCGTCAGCGTGCCTTTGAACAACCAGGATTTCTCGTCCTTCCTGCTGCAAGCTCAGCAATCCAAAGCCAAGATCATCGGGCTTGCTAATGCCGGCGGCGACACCATCAATTCGATCAAGCAGGGCGCCGAGTTCGGCATCACCGCAGGCGGCCAACACTTCGCCGGGTTGCTGGTGTTCATTGGTGACGTTGAAGCGATGGGCCTGAAAGTTGCGCAGGGTCTGGTTCTGACTGAGACCTTCTATTGGGATATGAACGACGCCACGCGCGCCTGGACCAAACGCTGGCAAGTGGATCGGCCGGGAAAATTCCCGACCATGAATCAGGCCGGCGTCTACTCGGCTACTTTGCACTATCTGAAAGCGATCGCGGCGCTCAAAAGCGCAAACGACGGCAAGGCCGTTGTCGATGAAATGAAAAAAATGCCGACCGATGATCCGCTGTTCGGCAAGGGCATCGTCCGCGCCGACGGCCGCAAAATCCATCCGGCCTATCTGTTCCAGGTGAAATCGCCCGCCGAATCCAAATATCCGGGCGACGATTACATCCTCAAAGCAACGATCCCGGCCGACGAGGCGTTTCGGCCGATAAAGGACGACCACTGCCCGCTGGTCACCAACTGAGCCAGGCATCCCTCCCCTGAACAAGGGGAGGGCAATTCCCCGCGTTGAGATGGAGCGAGCGCCGGCATGTTCGAGATTTTCGGCATTCCGTCGCAGGCATTGTTCGGCCAGCTGTTGCTCGGGCTCATCAACGGCTCGTTCTATGCGTTGTTGAGCCTCGGGCTCGCCGTCATTTTCGGCATGCTCAATATCATCAACTTCACCCATGGCGCCCAGTACATGATGGGCGCTTTCCTCGCTTATTTGCTGCTGCACTATCTCGGCATCGGCTATTGGCCGGCGCTGGTCATCGTCCCGATCCTCGTCGGTGCGACCGGGATTGTGATCGAACGTTTCCTGCTGCAGCGCCTGCGTGGGCTCGACCATCTTTATGGATTGCTGCTGACCTTCGG
>JBAQAB010000098.1:0-8584 GCA_049285535.1 Xanthobacteraceae bacterium | reverse complement strand
GTCCTGACGGGTAAGCCCCGTTACGACGCATAGGCTCCCAACGCCCCACGCAGAATGTCCCGCGACGGCTCCGAGCCATCGACCAGGCGAAGCGTGCGCCGCTTGATCTTCCACCCGGATGAGGTGCGGGCCAGGTCCCAGCGATTGGTCACCACGCGGTGGATATGATAGCCGCGCGAGGCGCCGTGATTCGGCACCTTGGTCTCCTCACCGGATTTTCTCGGGGTGAGGATCTGGAGGTATGAAATCACCACCGCCGTGTCACCCTCGACGGTGACGTGGGGCAGGCCGGTAAAATGGGCGAGGCCGCCGGCAATCGCGGCCCGATGACCCGGGCTCTGAAGAAGCGCGCCCATGACCTTGTTACCCGTGGCGCCGGCAAGGCCGTGGCCGCGGTCGAACACCCCGTCCTCGGTATAGACGGCCTCGGCATAGGCGGCGGCGCCGGTATCGGCGCTAGGCGGATGGCCGGCAATGAGGTTATAGATTTCCAGCCGGTCCTCGATGGCGCGAATACGCCATTCCAGGCTGGATTGTTGCTCGGCCATAATTGGTCCCCGATTTGTGATTCATACCGGCTATCGGGCTATATTATCATTCGGTTAGGGCGGTTAGGGCGATTTCGCATCTTTATGCGGCGCCATAATTCGGCACTGTCGCGTTGCGAAATCAGGGGGAGTTCATGGCGTCCGGCGGCGGACTCGATCGCCGTTCCTTCCTCGTGGGCACGAGCGTCACCGGCGGCGGTTTGGCGCTCGGCTTTGCTATTCCATTTGTCGCTCCTTCCGAGGGTCCCGCGCGCGCCATGGGCCGCGCTTGCGACGTTACTTGCTGGGTGGTCATCGCGCCCGACAACACCGTGACCATCCGCGTCGCACACGTGGAAATGGGGCAGGGGGCTTTGACCGGGCTCGCCATGCTGGTCGCCGAAGAGCTCGAATGTGATTGGGCAACGGTCAAAACGGAATTCGTCTCGGCAACGGAAAATCTGCGCCGCAATCAGGTCTGGGGCGATACCTCGACCGGCGCCAGCCGCTCGATCGCGTCGTCGCAGGACTATCTGCGCCGCGCCGGCGCAACGGCGCGGGAAATGCTGATCGCCGCCGCTGCGGCGCGCTGGCGCGTGCCGGCGTCGCAATGCGCCGCGCAAAGCAGCACGATTGTGCACACGCCGAGCGGCCGCACGCTGACGTTCGGCGCCGTGGCCGAAGCCGCGGCCAAAATCGAACCGCCCGCCAACGTCAAACTCAAGCCGCCGCACGCCTGGAAACTCATCGGCACGCCGCAGAAGCGCCTCGACGTCTTCGCGAAAGTTACGGCACAGCCAGTCTATGCCGTCGACGTGCGGCTGCCGAACATGCTGTACGCCGCCATCGCGCAGTGCTCCGTCTTCGGCGGCGCGCTGAGGTCGGTCGATGAGGCTTCGATCGCTGCGATGGCGGGAGTGCGCGGCGTGGTGCGTATGCCCGATGCGGTTGCGGTGGTGGCCGATTCATGGTGGCGAGCGAAGCGTGCCATCGACGTGTTGCGCGTCGAATGGGATGACTGCGGCAATCGGCAGGTTTCGAACGCTTCGATTGCGCAAACGGTGCGCGCGGGGCTGGCTGCGACCGCCGCACAAGTTGGACGTGCCCACGGCGACGCCCCGACGGCGCTCAGCGGCGCCGTGCGGCAGATCGAAGCCGAATATGCAGTGCCGTTTCTGGCGCATGCGACCATGGAACCGCAGACGTGCACCGCCCACGTCACGCCGGACGGCGTTGCGATCTGGGTGCCGACCCAGGAACCCGCCACCGCGCTGGCGACGGCTGCGATCGCGGCCGGCGTGCCGAACGACAAAGTCACGGTGCATCAGATGATGCTCGGCGGCGGCTTCGGTCGGCGCGCGCCGATCCAGGAATATGTCCGCCAAGCTGTCGTCATCGCCAAGGAGTTCAAGGAGCCGGTCAAGCTCCTCTGGTCGCGCGAACAGGACGTCGCGCACGATCTCTATCGGCCCTGCGGCATGGCGCGCCTTGTCGCCGGCCTCGACGCCGATGGCCTGCCGGTGGCGTGGACCATCCGTCTCGCCGGACCGTCCTTCGTGGCATCGCTGGTGCCGGGCTTCGGTCCCAACATCATCGATCGGACTTTCGTCAGCGGCCTGGCTGAGGAAATGCCCTACGACGTGCCGAATTACCTGGTCGATTATGTCATCTGCCCGACGCCGGTGCCGCTCGGAGTGTGGCGCGCGATCAACTACACGCAGAACGCTTTTTATAAGGAATGCTTCGTCGACGAGATGGCCCACGCCGCTGGCATCGATCCTTATCTCTACCGGCGCAAGCTGTTGAGCAAGAGCCCGAAGAATCTCGCGGTGCTCGACGCCGCTGCCAAGCGCGCCGATTGGGGCCGTCCGCCGCCGGCCGGGGTTTATCGCGGTATTGCGCTCAACGAGGCGTGTGGCAGCTATTGTGCGCAAGTTGTCGAGGCCTCGGTCGACGCCGGCATGGTGCGCGTGCATCGTGTCGTGTCGGCACTCGATCCAGGTCACGTGGTCAATCCGCTGTCGATCGAGATGCAGACGCAGGGCGCCATTGTCTACGCATTGACCGCGGCATTGCACGGCGAGATCACAATAAAGAACGGTGCCACCGAGCAATCTAACTTCGACACCTACGAAATGCTGCGGCTGGCCGACGCTCCCGTGGTCGAAACGGTGCTCGTGCCGAGCGGCGATTTCTGGGGCGGCGTCGGTGAGCCGCCGGTGCCGCCGCTGGCGCCGGCGCTGTGCAACGCTATCTTTGCCGCCACCGGCAAACGTATCCGGTCGCTGCCGCTGAAGAATGAGGATTTACGCCAGGCCATCTGAGCGAATTTGGCGCATAGTCGGCCATCAATCGGAGGATACGTCATGAGAGCTTGGTCGATGGCATTGCTTCTATTGGTCGCGCTCCTCGGCGCTCCACAAGCGCGAGCCCAGGTGTCGGTGGACGTCGCAAAAATCACCTGCCGGCAGCTCCTATTCGACAAGGTCATCAGCCCAAACACCAAGTCCCTGGCGCTGTGGCTGAGCGGCTATTACAACGGCAAGCGCGGCAACACCGTCCTCGATATCGGCGAGCTGGCGAAGAATACCGACAAGGTCGAGGACTACTGCCGGATGAACCAAGACGTGACGGTGATGGATGCCGTCACCAAAGCGCTTAGCCCAAGCCAGTAATCGCGCCGGCCAAGCTCATCGGTCGCGCCGCGTGCTCAAAGAATTCTTGCAGTGGCGGCTTCAAAAAAACAACGCTCGGCTCCAGGCCGGTCGGCTTATCGGCGTCCGAACAATTTGTCGAGCAGCCAGAAATCGAGCCCGCTACTGCTGTTTTGTTGATTGCTCTGTGGGCCGTTATTGGCTGCGATCGGCGGCACAACAGGAGCGGGCGGTGCCGCATTGAACCACGAGCCGTCGGTCAATCCCGGCAATGCTGCCGGCGCGATGCCCGCATGGGCCACTTTCATGAAGCGGCTCCAGATTTCGACCGGCAGGCCGCCGCCGACCGCCCGCTTGGTCGGCGAATTGTCGTCGTTGCCGAGCCACACGCCGGTGACGAGATGCGAGGTGTAGCCGATGAACCAGGCGTCCCGGTAATCCTGACTGGTGCCGGTCTTGCCGGCGGCCTGCCAGCCCGGGAGACTCGCCGTGCGCGCGGAGCCGGAGAGCAGCGTCTGCTGCATCATCGTATTCATCATGCCGATGTAGCGGGCGTCGACGACGCGGCCGAGCGGCTGTGCCGAACGTTGATAGAGCATTTTGCCGTCCGCGGTGCGGATGCGTTCGACGACATGCGGCGAGATCGCGAAGCCGCCATTAGCGAAGGTCGCGTAGGCGCCGACGAGCTCGAACGGCGACACTTCTGACGTGCCGAGCGCGATCGAGGCGTTGGGCTCGAGTTGTGAGGTGATGCCGAGCCGATAGGCGGTACGGATCACGGCGTCGGGACCGAATTCCAGCGTGAGCCGCACCGACACGGTGTTGAGCGAATTGGCGAGCGCCTGGGTCAGCGTCACCGGCCCCCAATATTGGTGCTCGTAGTTTTCGGGCTTCCAGCCTTTCACCGCAATTGGCGCGTCCTCGCGGACGGTGTCCGGCGTCAGGCCGTGTTCGAGCGCGGTGAGATAGACGAAAGGCTTGAACGACGAGCCGGGCTGGCGTTTGGCGTCGATGGCGCGGTTGAACTGGCTCTCGCCGTAATTGCGGCCGCCGACCAGCGCCCGCACCACCCCGTCCGGCGTCATCGCCACCAGCGCGCCTTCGCCGACGTTGAGCTTTTCGCCCTTGGTGTTGAGCGTGTCGACCAAGGCCTGCTCGGCCGCGCTTTGCAGCGTCGGATCGATCGTGGTCTCAACCACGATATCCTGATCGATGTTGCCGACGATGTCGTTGACTGCGTCCATGACCCAGTCGGCGACGTAATTGACCGTGCCGGCGCCGGCCGGTTTGATGGCGCGGGCGGGATGCGCCAAAGCGAGCTTCGCCGAGCTCGCACTGATCATTTTCAAGTCGGCCATATCGGCGATGACCAGCGCGGCGCGGCGCACCGCACCGTCGGGATTGTGATTGGGCGCAAGCCGCGATGGCGATTGCACGAGGCCGGCCAGCATCGCGGCCTCCGGCAGCGTAAGCTCTCGCGCCGATTTGCCGAAATAGCGCTGCGCGGCGGCTTCGACGCCGTAGGCGCCGGAGCCGAAATAGACGCGGTTGAGGTAGAGATCGAGAATCTGCGCTTTGCTGAATTTGTGTTCGAGCCAGAGCGCGAGTGCGATTTCCTGCAGTTTGCGGGAAACGGTGCGCTCCTGGGTGAGGAACAAGTTCTTGGCGAGCTGCTGCGTGATGGTGGAGCCGCCTTCGGACACGCCGCGATGCAGCACATCGGCGACGCCGGCGCGGAGAATGCCCCATGGATCGATGCCGTAATGCGAGTAGAAGCGGCGTTCCTCGATGGCGATGAAGGCATTGGGAACGTAATCGGGCAATTCGGCGAGTGGCACCGCCGCGCCGCCCATCTCGCCGCGGGTGGCGAGCGTCGCGCCGTTGTCGCCGAGGATCAGGACCGAGGGTGGCCGTTTGGGAATTTCCAGCGACTGGATCGGCGGCAGATGGATGCCGATCCATACCAGCACGCCGATGACCGCGATTACGGCCCACAGCGCCAGCACCGCGCCCCAATAAATCAGCCGGCCGATACCAAACCGCCGCTTGCTGCCGCGCCGCGCTTTACGGGGCGTTCGCGGGCCGCGCTCGCTGCGGCGGTTGCCGCCATGGGGCGGACCGCCGATGCGGTCCGCCGCCCGCAGGCGCAGATCGAAGCCTTCGGCGTCGCCCGTCCGCTTGCGTCGCTCGCGCCACGCCATATCCCGCCCTCAGCGCGAAAAACGCGCTGAAAACACGGTAGTTGGCGCGGTTTAAGGGGCGGTTACTGATGCTGACATCCGCTTGTCCTCGCGTCCGCGGACGCAGCTGTTCCGCTTACCCAGCCGCTTCCTTAGCCACTTTGCCCTCCGTCTGCGGCGCGAACAGCGCCAAGAGCGGCCGTTTGATCGAGGCCTGGCGGGGCGCCGCCGTGATCTGGGCGCCAAGGAGATCGGTCACATAGAATACGTCGACGACGCGCTCGCCGAAGGTCGCGACATGGGCCGAGGCGATATTCAGGTTGAGCTTGGATAGCGTCGTGGTGAGCTCATAGAGCAGGCCGGGCCGATCGAGGCCAGTGACCTCGACCACGGTATAGCGCGCCGACCATTGATTGTTGATCGACACTTCGGGTTCGATGGCGAAAGCCTTGAGGCGGCCCTTTGGGGCCGCGCGTTTGGCGACGACGTCCGGCAATTTGAGCTGCCCGCGCACCGCCTTCTCGATGGCGTCGCCGATGCGCGCGGCGCGGCGCGCCTCATCCTCTTCGCGCTCGAATTCGCGCGACACGGCGATGGTGTCGAGCGCGAGGCCATCGGTCGTGGTGTAGATCTGGGCGTCGACGATATTGGCGCCGGCCAGCGCGCAGGCGCCGGCGATGATCGAGAGCAGCCAGGGATGGTCCGGAGCGAACACCGTCAGCTCAGTGACGCCGCGCGCGGCGTCGAAGCCGACGCTGGTGGCGAGCCGGTGGCCGGTTTCCTCGCTGGCGCGCAGGAAACGCGCTTGTGCGACTTTGTGCGGCAGATCGACTTTGAGCCAGTAGGCCGGATAGTGGCGCTCGACATAGCGTTGCAGGATTGGCTCCGGCCAGTCTTTGAGCTCGGCGCGGAATTCGGCTTGCGCGATGGCCACGCGCTGGGCGCGGTTGACCTCGGAGAAGCCGCCCGTGAGCACCGGCTCGGTTTCGTAATAGAGGGTGCGCAGGAGCTGCGCTTTCCAGCCGTTCCACACCCCGGGGCCGACGGCGCGGATATCGGCGGTGGTGAGGATGGTGAGAAGCTTCAACCGCTCCAGCGACTGCACCACGGCGGCAAAATTCTCGATGGTCTTGCGGTCGGAAAGATCGCGCGACTGTGCCACCGTCGACATCACCAGATGAACCTCGACCAGCCAGGCGACCAGTTCGGTCTCCGCCGCATTAAGCCCGAGCCGCGGACACAGCCGTCGCGCGATGCGCGTGCCGGCCAGCGAGTGATCCTCGACGCGGCCCTTGGCGATATCGTGCAGGAACAACGCGACGCAGAGCACGGCGCGATGCTGCGGCTGAATGGTCTTGATCAGTTCATTGGCCAGGCTGAATTCGGGGTTGGTCCCGCGCGCGATCTCATTGAGCGCGCCGATGCAGCGGATGAGGTGCTCGTCAACCGTATAGTGGTGATACATGTTGAACTGCATCATCGCCACGATGCGGCCGAACGAATGCACAAAAGCGCCCAGCACGCCGGCCTCGTTCATGCGCCGCAGCACGGTCTCGGCGTCGTTCTCCGAGGTCAAGATTTCCAGGAACAGCCGGTTCGCTTCCTTGTCCTCGCGCACGGACTTGGTGATAAGCTTGAGCGAGCGCGTGGCGATGCGCATGGCCTCCGGGTGGAAGGCGATGTTGCGCCGTTGCGCGAGATGGAACAGCCGGATCAGGTTGACCGGATCGCGGCGAAATACGTCGGCGCGCGCGATATTGATGCGGTTGTTGTCGATGACGAAATCGTCGGTGCCGGACAGTTTTTTCGGGCGCGGGGCCGGGCGCAAGCGCGCCATCACGCGGCTTAAGACAGGCGCCGGCTTGGCCTGGCGTTCCTCGAGGCCGGCGCACAGGATGGCGGTGAGATCGCCGACGTGCTTGGCGGTGAGGAAGTAGTGCTTCATGAAACGCTCGACGTCGCGCAGCCCGGGATGCGCGGTATAGCCCAATCGCACCGCGATATCGCGCTGCACGTCGAACGACAGGCGTTCCTCGGCGCGGCCGGTGAGGAAATGCATGTTGCAGCGGACCGACCAGAGGAAGTCTTCGCAACGGCGGAACATCTTGTATTCGTCGCGGTCGAACACGCTGCGCTCGATCAATTCATCGGGTTCGTGCACGCGATAGACATATTTGGCGATCCAGAACAGCGTGTGCAGGTCGCGCAAGCCGCCCTTGCCGTCTTTGACATTGGGCTCGACCAGATAGCGCGATTGGCCGGCGCGGCGATGGCGCTCTTCGCGTTCGGCGAGCTTGGCGGCGACGAATTCCGGCGCGGTGCCCTGCACAACGTCCTTGTCGAAGCGTTCCGTCAGCTCGTCGTAGAGCTTCACGTCGCCGAACAGATAGCGCGTTTCAAGAAGTGCGGTGCGCACCGTCATATCGGCCTTGGCGTGCCGGATGCAATCGTCGACCGAACGGGTGGCATGACCGACTTTGAGCCCCATGTCCCACAGGCAATAGAGCAGTGCTTCGGCGACCTGTTCGCCCCAAGCGGTCTGTTTGTACGGCAGCAAAAACAGCAGATCGATGTCCGAGCCGGGGGCGAGCAGGCCGCGGCCATAGCCGCCGGTCGCGACCACCGTCATCCGTTCGGCTTCGGATGGCACCTGTGACGGATAAAGCTCCTGCCGCGCGAATTCGAACAGGATGCGGATGATCTCGTCTTGCACCTGACACAGCCGCTCGGCGCAGCGGCGGCCGTGGCGGTCTTTGAGCAGCAGCGCTTCCGCCTGTTTGCGCGCCTGCATCAATGCCGTTTTGAGGCGCTGCGCTACGGCGGTGCGCAATTCGCGCTCGCGCCCGGCATAGGTCGCCGCGAGTGTCTTAAGGTCGGCGACGATCGCCGCCGCATCGATCAGTTCGACGGCGGTGCGGTGCGATCGTTGACTATCGAGCATGGTCGTTACGCATAGCGGAGGCGATGCGCAGTGTCATCGTCCTGCGCCGTCGGGCGTGAAAGAATGAAACGGATCGCGGACCCGGGCGTGGAGAGCAAACCTTCTGCTTTGACAGAGATCATAGTATATATTTCCATTTGACGGCCGTTGGCAGGTTTCCTAAAGAATAAATATAGCGCACAACTGAATATACCGATGCGGTCCTAAGCGGGAGGTCGTCATGCTGTCACGTCGTGGCTTACTGGGAAGTGCGGTTGGCGCCAGCCTCGCGCCACTCGGTCT
>JBAQAB010000097.1:0-10054 GCA_049285535.1 Xanthobacteraceae bacterium | reverse complement strand
GTTGGTGCCTTGGCCGCCGACTTTTTCGCCGGCTTGGCCGTCGTCTTGGCTCGCGATTTGGAACTTTTCTTTTCTTGCGACTCGGCCGCCGCCAGCAACTGAGCCTTGAATTCGCGTTGCGTTTGCGAGCGACCGGAAGCGGACGGCGGATCGGCACCGCGATTGCTGTGCCAGACCCGCTTCTTGCCCTTGCCCTCGGCGATCTCCTCCATCGAGCGGCCGCTTACCGCCGACAAAGGTTCCTCCTCCAGAATATCGCCGCTGCGTTCGCTCCGGGCCTCTTCATCCTTGCCCTTGATGAGCAGCCAGTTTTCGTGCCGGTCCTTATCGCGCGTGCGCATGCGCACGAGATGCCAGCGGCCGTGCAGCTTTTCGCCGTCGAGAGTGAATTCGAGGTGGCCCTTAGCGTAGCCCTTGTGCGGATCGCCTTCGGGCAACCAGCGGCCGCGATCCCAGATCATCACCGTGCCGCCGCCATACTCGCCCTGCGGAATGGTGCCTTCGAAGGTGTTGTATTCGATCGGATGGTCCTCGACATGGACCGCAAGGCGCTTTTCGGCGGGATCGAGGCTCGGTCCGCGGGTAACGGCCCAGCTCTTCATGACCCCGTCGAGCTCGAGCCGAAGGTCGTAATGCAGCCGCCGCGCGGCGTGTTTCTGGATCACATAATGGTTGCCGCGGCGGGCTATTTTGCCGCCCCGCGGTTCCGACGTGACATCAAATTTTCGTTTCTTGCGGTAAATTTCGAGCGCCACTGAACCACCTCGCCCGTCGTTAAGACTTATAGCAGGTGCCAAAATCCTGCCCAACCGGCCCGACAAACCCTGGTAAAGTTCTGAACTTTACATACATCAGGGAGTTGAAGGGGTGATTACGGGACTGTCGATATAAGCCCATGGAAACGCTTGCGGTTCCCTCCAGGCCGTTCGCTACCGGCAGTGCCTGGTAAATTGCGTTCCCGGCATGGAATGGTGTAAGGACCCTGGAATCTGCGTGGGACACCCCTATCTGCGTGAATCTTCGCCGGGCTTCACCGAGCCCCAATAATCGGCATTAGGCCGAAACAACTGATTGGTCTGAAAAAGGAGCGTAGCGTGACGGTTTCGTCTAAGACCCCATTGCTCGACCAGATTAAGACCCCGCAAGACTTAAGGCGCCTCGAACCCAGCCAGTTGCGGCAGGTCGCCGACGAATTGCGCAACGAGACCATCGACGCGGTCGCGGTCACCGGCGGCCATCTCGGCGCCGGGCTCGGCGTCATCGAGCTCACCGTCGCACTGCATTACGTGTTCGACACGCCGGCCGACCGGCTGATCTGGGACGTCGGCCATCAGGCCTACCCGCACAAGATCCTCACCAATCGCCGCGACCGTATCCGCACGTTGCGCATGGGCGGCGGGCTGTCCGGTTTCACCAAACGCGCCGAGAGCGAATACGATCCGTTCGGCGCCGCGCATTCCTCGACGTCGATCTCCGCCGCGCTCGGCATGGCGGTGGCGCGCGATCTGCAGGACAAACAAAACAACGTTATTGCCGTGATCGGCGACGGCGCGATGTCGGCGGGCATGGCCTACGAGGCGATGAACAATGCCGGCGCCATGAATTCGCGCCTGATCGTGGTGCTCAACGACAACGACATGTCGATCGCGCCGCCGGTCGGTGCGCTGTCGGCTTATCTCGCCCGCCGGGTGTCCGGGCGCGGCTACCATCGTCTGCGCAAGCTGATTCGCAGCGTCGCCAAGCACATGCCGAGCAAGATGCTCGAGCAGCGCGCCATGGCGATGGAGGAGTATGCCCGCGGTCTCGTCACCGGCGGTACGCTGTTCGACGAGCTCGGCTTTTTCTATGTCGGCCCGATCGACGGCCACAACATCGATCATCTGCTGCCGGTGCTGGAAAACGTCCGCGACATGAAGAACGGGCCGATCCTGGTTCACGTCGTGACGCAGAAGGGCAAGGGCTATGCGCCGGCGGAAAAATCCGCCGACAAGTATCACGGCGTCGTCAAGTTCGACGTCGCCACCGGCGCCCAGGTCAAATCGAAGCCGACCGCGCCCGCTTATCAGAAGGTCTACGGCGAAAGCCTGATCGAGGAAGCGAAGAAGGACGACAAGATCGTCGCCATCACCGCGGCGATGCCGTCGGGCACCGGCATCGATCTGTTCCAGAAGGAATTTCCCAACCGCACGTTCGACGTCGGCATTGCCGAGCAGCATGGCGTGACGTTCGCCGCCGGGCTCGCCACCGAAGGCTACAAGCCGTTCGCCACGATCTATTCGACGTTCCTGCAGCGCGCTTATGACCAAGTCGTCCACGACGTCGCCATCCAACGGCTGCCGGTGCGCTTCGCCATGGACCGCGCCGGATTGGTCGGCGCCGACGGGCCGACACATGCCGGCGCTTTCGACGTCGCCTATCTCGGCTGCTTGCCCGGCTTTGTGCTGATGGCCGCCGGCGACGAGGCCGACCTCGTGCACATGGTGGCCACCGCCGTCGCCATCGACGACCGTCCCTCGGCGCTGCGCTATCCGCGCGGCGAGGGAAGAGGTGTTCCGATGCCGGAAGAGGGTAAACCCCTCGAGATCGGCAAGGGCCGCATCCTGCGCGAAGGCACCAAAGTGGCGCTGTTCTCCTACGGCGCGCGGCTCGGCGAATGCCTCAAGGCGGCCGACGAGCTCGCCGGCTACGGCCTGCCGACCACGGTCGCCGACGCGCGCTTTGCCAAGCCGCTCGACGTCGACCTCCTGCTGCGGCTCGCCCGCGAGCACGAAGTGCTGCTCACCATCGAGGAAGGCGCGATCGGCGGCTTCGGCTCCTTCGTGCTGCAGGCGCTCGCCGAGCACGGCGCGCTCGATCGCGGGCTGAAAGTCCGCTCGATGGTGCTGCCGGATTTCTTCATTGACCAGGATTCGCCGAACGCCATGTACGCCAAGGCCGGTCTCGACGCCAAAGGCATCGTCGCCAAGGCTTTCGAGGCGCTCGGCCAGAACATGCGCGGCGAAGTGATCAAGCTCGCATAGTCGTCATGCCCGGCCTTGTGCCGGGCATCCACGTCTTAACGACATCGCGGAGCCAAAGGCGTGGATGGCCGGGACAAGCCCGGCCATGACGGTCGTATAATTGCAGCCATGACCCATCGCGAACGAGCCGATCGCCTGCTGGTCGCGCGCGGCCTGTTCGATAGCCGCGCGCGGGCGCAAGCCGCGATCGCCGCCGGACGCGTGACCGCCGACGGCATCCCTGTTCGCAAAGCCTCGGAGGAAGTGTCCGCCGCCGCCGTCATCGCCGCCGCGCCCGAGCACCCCTATGTGTCGCGCGGCGGCGTCAAGCTTGCCGCCGCGCTCGATCATTTCGGTCTCAACGTCGCCGGCCGCGTTTGCCTCGACGCCGGCGCATCGACCGGCGGCTTCACCGAGGTGCTGCTCGCGCGCGGCGCCAAGCGGGTCTACGCGGTCGACGTCGGCACCGGCCAATTGCACCCGCGGCTGGCCGGCCGCGAAGACATCCTCAGCCTCGAACAGACCGATATCCGCAAGCTCGACCCGGCGCATTTGCCGGACCCGCCCGGCTTCGCCACCGCCGACGTGAGTTTCATCTCGCTCAAGCTCGTGCTGCCGGCCATCGGCAATCTGCTCACGCCGCGTGCGCAAATCCTGGCGCTGATAAAACCGCAATTCGAGACCAAGGGTGGAGGCGTCAAGAAGGGCATTGTGCGCGACGAGGCGGTGCGCAAGAGCGTGTGCGACGACATCGACGCGCTTCTCGTCTTGCTCGGCTGGCGCACCCGTCCTGTCGTTGCGTCCGCGATCCGCGGCGGCGACGGTAATCAGGAATTCTTCATCGAGGCCGAACGTGGTTGAGCACCTTACGATCGATGCGGTCGGTCATCGCGGCGACGGTGTCACGAACGGCACCGACGGTCCGATCTATGTGCCGTGCACGCTGCCCGGCGAACGCGTCGAAGTCGAGGATTGGCCCGGCCATCCCGACCGCCGCCAGCTCCTTACCATCGAAGCAGCGAGCCCGGAGCGTATCGCGCCGATCTGCCCGCACTTCGGCGTCTGCGGCGGCTGCGCGCTGCAGCATTGGGCGACCGCTCCTTACCGCGCCTGGAAACGCGGCCTTGTCGTCGATGCGCTCCGCCAAGCCGGCATCGACGCGCCGGTCGCCGAGCTGATCGACGCGCATGGCGACGGCCGCCGCCGCGCCGTGTTTCATGCCCGGCGCGGCATCCACGACGTGCTCGAAGTCGGCTTCTCAACCGCGCGGGCGCATCATGTGATCGCGATCGACCGCTGTCCGATTTTGTCCAAGCGCCTCGATGGCGCATTGACCGCCGCCTGGGCTATCGCCGAGCGGCTCGGCGCCATGTCAAAGCCGCTCGATATTGGCGTCACCGCGACCGGTACCGGCCTCGACGTCGATGTGCGCGGCTCGGGTCCGCTGTCCGCGCGCGCGACCGGGGCGCTGGCGCGCGTCGCTGCGGAGCAAGACCTGGCGCGCCTGACGCGCCATGGCGAGCTCATCGCGCAGGCCCGCGCCCCGACGCTGCGGATCGGCACGGCGACCGTGGCTCTGCCGCCCACCGCATTCTTGCAGGCAACGGCCGAAGGCGAAGCAGTGCTGGCGCGGCTCGTGCTTGAAATCTGCGGCGGCGCCAAAAGCGTCGCCGACTTGTTCGCCGGCGTCGGGCCGTTCGCGCTGCGGCTCGGCGAAAAGGCGCGTGTTCTCGCAGTCGACGATGACGACGCGGCGCTGGCCGCGCTCAAGCGCGCAGCCGAGACCGCCTCGGGATTAAAGCCGATCACGGTGGAGCGGCGCGATCTGTTCAAGAATCCGCTGCTCGCGGCCGAGCTCAACCGTTTCGAATCAATGGTGTTCGATCCGCCGCGCCAGGGCTCACAAGCGCAGGCCCGCGAGCTCGCGAGTAGCCGCGTTCCGGTCATTGCCGCGGTGTCATGCAATCCGGCAACGTTTGCGCGCGACGCGCGCATTCTCGCCGACGGCGGCTACCGCCTTGTCGCCGTCACGCCGGTCGATCAGTTCCGCTATTCGGCCCACGTCGAGATCGTGGCGCGGCTGGAGAAATGACGCGCCCTACTTGAAGGCGGGCATCACGTCCTTGGCGAACCAGCGCAGCTGGTCCTTGAACTCTTTGGGCGAAAGACCTTCGGCCCAGTGGATCATGAAGTTCTCCAGCCCGGGATATTTCGCCTCGATCGACTTGATGCCGTCGATCACCTCGGCCGGCGGGCCGCAGAACCAGGCCTTCTGCGCCACGCCGTCTTTGAGGAGCGGCGTGCGCGACGGCGCGCCGGGCGTGCCCCAGGTGCGGCCCTCCTCGTCGGCATAGCGCACGAAGCCGAACGGCGCGAACCACTTGAAGCGCTCGTCATGGGCGGGCTCAAGCTTGCGGATGGCCTCGTCGCGGCTGGCGGCGAGATAGACGCCGGCGCCCCAGATCACGTCCTCGCCGAGCTTTTTGTTGCGGCCGTGCTTGAGGCAGGCGGCATGGTAGGCGCGGATGACGTCGTCGAGGATTTTCTCGCCGTTGAGCGTCACCATCGCCTTGAGCCCGTATTGCGCCATCATCTCGATGGTCTTGCCGCTGGCGATCGGCATCCAGATCTCGACCGGCAGATGCTTCGGCCGCGGCACCAGCGTGATGTCCGAAAGCTTATAGCCGCGGTAATCCACCGGCGGCGGCGCTTCGTAATATTTGCCCTTGAAGTGAAAGCTCTGCTCGTTGAAGCAAGCCAGAAGCAGCCGCAGCTGCTCCTCGAACAGTTCGCGGTTCTTCTCGGCGTCAAGCAACGGTGCGCCGAAGCTCTCGACCTCGCGGGTGTGATAACCGCGGCCGACGCCGAGAACCACGCGGCCGTCGGTGACGATATCGGCCATGGCGTAGTCTTCGGCCATGCGGATCGGGTGCCACATCGGCAGGACGTTAAAGGCGCAGCCGAACTTCAGCCGCTTGGTCTGGGTGGCGAGCCAGAGCCCGAGCTGGATCAGGTTCGGGAAGACCTCGTAGCCCTCGCGCTGGAAATGATGCTCCGCGGTCCACATCGTCTCGAAGCCGAGCTCGTCCATGAGCTGGGCGACGTCGCGCGCGGTGAAGAAGGCCTCGCGCAGCCGCTCATCGGAATAAAGCCGCTCGTTGGCCGGCGTGCCGGCGAGCCCGACATTGTCGAGTTCGATCTGCCCGACATAGAGAACGTGAAATTTCTTGATCATGTGTTCCTACCCTGCCCCCTATTCCGTAACGGCGCAGGGGCAGAGTCAAGAACCTGCACAGGCGAGGCGGCATAGCAACGCCCCGGGCCCAAGCGGAAAGAACCACGGCCCGACAGGAAGGCGCTCAAATCGCAGTGGCAAAGGCGTCGCGGTTCGCTAGGCTTTGCCAGTTCGATTCGCCGCAGGTGACGTCATGCGAAGTCGGTTGCACGGGTTCTTTCTGGGCCTGGTCCTCTTGATCGGCGCCTGGAGCGGCGGTGGCGCCCGCGCCGCCGATTGGCGATATTGCCTCGCGGTCTCCCCCGCCCGTCACACCGTCTATATGTCGGCGCCGTTTTCCGACGACGAATCGATGGAGGCGGTCGAGTCCGAGTTTGCCGATGCGCTCGATCATGCCTCGGTGCAGCACGATTCGGTGCAGTGTCCGCTGGGCAACGCGCAATCGATCTTGGGCATGAAGGCGCAGGCGATCCAATATAATCAGGCCAGCGGCAACAAGATCGTCCAGCTCAACTGGCGGCCCTGAAGTTCGCGGCCGGATTTCAAATCCCCAGAAATCGCGACTTGATCTCGTCGTTCGCCCAAAGCTCCTCCGGCCGCGCCGAATAGACCAGGCGGCCTTTGCTCATGACGTGGACGAAATCGACGAGCTTGAGCGCTAGCGCCGCGTTCTGCTCGACCAGCAGGATGGAAAGGCCCTCCCGCTTGAGCTTGGCGATCGCCTCCCACAGGCCCTGGATGATGATGGGCGCGAGCCCTTCCGACGGCTCATCCATGATCAGGCAATCGGGATTGGTCATCAGACCGCGGCCGATGGCGAGCATCTGCTGTTCACCGCCGGACAGCGTCTTGGCGCGTTGCCGGCGCCGCTCGCGCAGGCGCGGGAACAGCGCGTAAACCCGATCCAAGCTCCAGCCATGACGCTCGGCGCTGTGCTCGGCGACCAACAGGTTGTCCTCGACGCTGAGCGTCGGGAAGACGCGGCGGCCCTGCGGCACCAGACCCATCCCGCTGCGCACGATGGCGAAGGACGGATCGCCGGTGATGTCGGCGCCTTTGAAGTAGATCTTGCCACGGCGCGGCCGCGTAAAGCCGACGACCGAGTTGACCAATGTGGTTTTGCCGACGCCGTTGCGGCCGAGCAGCCCGAGAATCTGGCCTTGCTCGAGTTGTAGGGACAGGCCCTGCAGCACATAAGCGTCGCCGTAATAGGTGTGGATGTCCTGCACGTCGAGGATGGGCATCGCTCAAGCCACTCCCAGGTAGATTTCCTGCACCTTCGTGCTGGAGCGGATGTGCTCGGCCGGGCCGCTTTCCAGCACCTCGCCGAAATGCAGCACCGCGATCTCGTCGGCGACATCGAACACGATATCCATGTCGTGCTCGATCAACAGGATGGCCAAGTTTGCGTCGAGCGCTTGGAGAAATTCCGCCATTTCCGCCGACTCGCCGGACGACAGGCCGGCGGCCGGCTCGTCGAGCAACAGGATGTCCGGATCGCCGGCAAGCCCAACCACGATCTCGAGCTGGCGCTGCTCGCCATGCGACAGGTAGCGCACTTCGACGTCCTTGCGGTCGAGGAACGCGGCGCGTTCCAGGAGCCCATGCGCCTTGTCGTAGACCTCCCGATAGGACGACAGGAACCGCCACATCACGAATTTCGACGCGAGCCGGCCTTTGATCGCCAACAGCACGTTGTCGAGCACCGTCAGCTTCGGAAACAGACTGGTCACCTGAAACGTGCGCGCCATGCCGAGCCCGGCGCGGCGGTGGCTCGACCAGGCGGTGACGTCCTGGCCGAACAGCATCACCTGGCCCGAGGTTGCGGGGAAAATGCCGCTGATGAGGTTGAACAGCGTGGTCTTGCCGGCGCCGTTCGGCCCGATGATCGCTTTGCGGTCGCCGGGCATGATTTTCAGCGACACGCCGCGCACGGCTTGCAGGCCGCCGAACGTCTTCGACAGGCTTTTTAGTTCAAGCACCGGTTCGGCACCGTTGCTTGCTGACGATCGGGTTGCGCTTCGGCTCACGGTGTCATCCCTGGTCGGCATCCCCCGGCCCTTCCCCACGAGCGGGAAAGGGTCGGAGGTGTCCAAAGCCTATTCGCAGTTTTTACAGGGCGGGAAATCGCGACTGTAAACCGGCTGCTGAAGAAACTTATCCTTGCCGTAGGTCCAGAACTGCCCGACGTTCGGATAGGTCTTGATCACGACGTTCCACAGCTGCGGCTTGGCGTCGCCGAACAGCGCGGTCTTCTCGACCTTGCGGATGTAGACGTTCTCGATCGGGTTGCGCATGTCATCGAAGGCGACCGGCCCGCGCGCCGCGTCGATCTTCATGGCGAGCATGGTCTGGATGAATTTCTCGGCGCCGGGGAACTTGCCGCCGTTCTGCTTCATGGCTTCGTCGATCATCTGTGCGGTGGTGTAGTTCGCCTCCGCATAGTAGCCGGGGACCTCATCGTATTTGGCGCGGAATTCCTTGACGAAGGCCTCGTTCTTCGGCGTCTGCAGGGCGGCGCTGTACATCAAGGCCGAGACGTCGCCGATCACATCGTCGCTGTCGAAGGCCACGTTGTAGTCGTCATAGGACGTGCCGCCGGCGATGATCGGCAATTTGACGCCGGCGTCGCGCAATTGCTTGGGAAATTGCGGCGCCATCGGACCGACCATCAGCGAATAGATGGCGTCGGCGTCGCTCTTGATCGTCGGGATATAGGGCCCGAAGTCCTTGTTGCCGAGCGGCGGCCAGATTTTCTGGATGACCTTGCCGCCGCAGTCCTCGAACGCCTTCTGGAAGCCGCCGACCGATTCGTAGCCGAAGGCATAATCGGCGGCGATGGTGACGACTTTCTTGTAGCCCTGTTCGCAAGCCCACTGGCCGAGCGGATGATTGGGCAGCGAGCTCGTCCAGGTGGTGCGGATGAAATAGGGGTATTTGCTCAGTTGACGCTGCGTGAGATCGTCAGCCGCGGCGACGGAAGATACGTAGAGTGTTTTCTCTTCGGTGCTGACCGGCGCCAGCGCGTAGCCGGTCGAGGCCAGCACGCCGCCGATGAACATGTCCACGTGGTCTTGGAGCACCAGCTTCTTGGCCTTGGTGACCGCCACGTCGGGCTTGCCTTGGGTATCCTCGACGATGAAATCGACTTTGGCGCCGCCGAGCATGCCGCCGTGGTCGTTGAGATAAAGCTCGAAGCCGTGCTCCATGTCTTGACCGGTCTGCGACAGAAAGCCGGTTGTCGGCGCTAGAAACCCGATGCGCAAATCGTCCGCCTGAGCCGACGCGCTGATGCTCAAACCGAGGGCGAGGCAGCACCCAAACAGGACCGGGTGCATTGGTCGTTGCAATCTGATCGTCATTTCTCTCCTCCCATATTGTTGCATTCCATCGCATTTGCGAAAGGCTAGGCTGCAAGTTTCTCCGGCGCCGGCGTTTCGTCCTCGGTGTCGGGCAGAGCGCGGGGTTGCCGCAGCCGCGCCGGAAGTCCCATCAACCCCATCGGCAGATACAAGATCGTCAGTACATAGACGCCGCCCAAAACGTATTGCCACCACGGCACCAGCGTTGAGAGATATTCGCGCAGGCCGAACACGATCGCCGAGCCGATCGCGCCGCCGACCAGCGTTCCGGCGCCGCCCAGAACAACCATCAGCAGCGCATCCACCGACGTTGTCAGCGCCGCGGTGTCGGGACTGACCAGGCCGTTGGTGTGCGCCCATAGAACGCCGGACAGGCCGCCGACGGCCCCGGCGATGATAAAGGCGAGGTATTTATGCAGCCACGTATTGTAGCCGAGGATCCGCATGCGCAGCTCGCG
>JBAQAB010000096.1:0-1692 GCA_049285535.1 Xanthobacteraceae bacterium | reverse complement strand
CCGCCGATGCGCCGCAGTGTTACCTCGCCAAGATGACCAAGGCGCTGCGCCACGACAAAATCTTCATCGACTATTTCCGCAATTCGCGCGAGGCGACCTCGGTCGCCGCCTATTCGACGCGCGCGCGCGCCGGCGCGCCGGTGTCGATGCCGCTGTCATGGGAGGCGCTCTCGCACACCACCGGCGCCAATCAGTTCACCGTGCTCAATGCAAAGAAGCAGTTGCGCGGCGATGCCTGGGCGGAGATGGGGAAGGTGAAGCAGAAGCTGCCGCGATAATCCTCCCCTGCAGGGGGAGGGCCGGCGGCCGAAGGCCGCGGGGTGGGGCGGTAAAATCTTTGCTGCGTCGACTTCCCCATCCACCGCGCTTCGCGCGGCGACCTCCCCCCTTGCAGGGGGAGGTGGAACTCAGCGCTTACGCCCGTTTCGGCAGCCGCTCGAAGCTCGGCAAGCCCTCGGGGATGTGATCGAATGGCTGCTTGTCGATGGTGTAGATCGCCATCTGCGGGCCGCCGAACAGGCTTGGATCGTCGAGTGTGCCGATTTTCAAGATCACCGCAGGCAAGCCCGGCCGCCGCGTGACAAGATGGGTGCCGCATTCGCCGCAGAATTCCCGCGTCACCGGACGTTCCAGATCGCTCCTTGCAAATTGCCTGGGCGTCCCTTTGCTGTAACGAAACCCATCGGGCGGCATCAGCATGAACATGTTCGGCGCGCCGCCCGAGATATATTGGCATTCGCGGCAGTGGCACTGCGCTTTGAGCGTGGGCTCACCCTCGGCCACGTAGCGCACGCTGCCGCAATAGCATCCGCCTTCCAGTGTCATGGCACGCTCCGCTCGTTGAGAGTAAGATATGCGCGCGAGGTCGACTGCCATGCGCGCGCTATTTCTTATCGGCTTGATACTCGTGACGGCCCCGCAAGCGCAATCGCTTGCCGCGTCTGACAACAATTCCTGGCTTCCGCTATCACGCTCCGAAATTATACAGCTCACTCTCGGAGCGACCAATGCAGAGACGCTCAAAATCGAGACGTCCGACGTACAAAAGGCCAACTTGACCGGCTTCCTGCCGTCCGACGACACGATTTGGATAGTTTCAAATCCCGCTATCCCGTTGACGATGGTGATGGCGGGCAGAGATCAGAATGTTGATTCGTTGCGTGTTACCGTTCCCGTCGTCAATTATTCCCAGCCCCAGTCGGATCGCGTTTTTGCGAATTTGGTCGGGCTTTTTAAGCGTCTTTATCCCGACTGGCCGGACGCCGCAAAATGGCCAACTGACAGCCTCTTGAAAGCCTGGCATAACGTTACAGAAAGGGCGTCCGCGGATCCCGACGATCAGATCATCCGCAAGGAAGTCAATGGCATCACCAATGCAACATTTGGGATTCCGCCGGATCTAGTCGTTTACGCTATCACGATCCGCGAGCAATGCGTGCCCAACGCCACTCGGGGTGATCCATTCAAACGGCTTATTTGCTGAGGGTCGGTCTCGCTTCAGTCCACTAGATGGAGCGAAGCGAAATCCCGGCTACAGGCTGAGTTCACCCCGCGAGCCGCAAGCGCTCCGCCTTCGGCTCGAAGCGCGAGCGGAATATCTCGGCGTCCAACGGATCGGCGAAGCAGTAACGCACGAAGGCGGCGTAGTCGTCCTCGACATACATATCGAATTTCTCGACATATTTTATGAGG
>JBAQAB010000095.1:0-7929 GCA_049285535.1 Xanthobacteraceae bacterium | reverse complement strand
CGCAGCGGCAGGCTTGCGCGGCCACAGCTGCAGCAGCCAGCGCATGATCGCGCCAACGATGCCGTTGGGCAGAAAAGTGACCAGAACGACAAAGACAAAACCGAGAATGAACTTCCACAGATCGCCGATGGCGGGCACCTGCTGCAACACGTCGCGCAGCGATAGCCAGATCGCGGCGCCGACGGTCGGACCGATCAGCGTGCCGGCGCCGCCGATCACGGTCTGAATGACGAGCTGGCCCGAGGTGTCCAGCGCGAAGGCGTCGGGCGGCATGTAGCTCTGGAAAATACCGAGCAGCGCGCCGCCGCAGCCGGCGAAGGCGGCAGCCAGCACAAAGACGGCAAGCTTATAGGCGCCGATGTCGTGACCGAGCGCCGCGGCGCGCTCGGGGTTCTGCTGGATCGCGGTGAGCACCGCGCCGACCGGCGACAGCACGACGCAACGCGCGAACACAAAGCCGATAAAATAAAAGCCGGCGACCAGCTGGTAGCTCGGCCACGAACCGGCGAAGCTGTAATGCAGGCCGGCGAGATCGATGGTCGGCGCCGGCACGCCGGGCAAGCCGTTCTCGCCGCCGGTCCAATTCGACAGCGGCGAATTCTCCAGGAAATAGGACAGTTCGCCGAACGCCAAAGTGATCATCGCGAAATAGATGCCGATGCGGCGCAGCGCCAAAAATCCGACGACGACGCTGAAGGCGCTAGCGGCCGCGATACCAACGGCCATGGCCAGCCAGACATTCGCCAAACTGCCGCTGGTCAAAAGATAGGCGGTGACAAACCCGCCGGTGCCATAAAACGCCGCCTGGCCGAACGATAATAGCCCGGTGCGGCCGAACAGCAGATCGAAGCCGAGGCCGAAAATCCCCCAGATCAGGATGCGGGTGAACAGATCGGCCGAGCCGAGCCAGGCATCGAAGCCGAACGGCAGCACCACCAGCGCCACCGCCATCGCCAGTTCGGGCAACCAGCGCGCCAGCCGGCGCCCGTCGGCCGCGCTTATCATGCGCGCCCCATGGTGCCGAACAGTCCGCGCGGCCGCACAATCAGAACCAGCGTCATCACCGCATAGATCGCGGCCTGCGCATAGGCCGGGTTGAACAGCGTGGTCAGCGACAGGATTTCGCCAACCACAAGCCCGCCGACCACCGCGCCCGGAAACGAACCGAGGCCGCCGATCACGACCACGACGAAGCACTGCACCAGGAACGGCTCGCCCATATTGGGAATGACGGCGGCGAGCGGCGCGTAGATGACGCCGGCGATCCCCGCCGCCATGGCGCCGATGCAGAATACAAACAAGAAGGCGCGCCGCACCGGGGTGCCGAGCAACTCGACCATCAGCGGGTCCTCGATCCCGGCGCGCACCACGAGTCCGATCCGGGTGCGGTACAGCAGCAGATAAAAGCCGAGCAGCAGCACGGCGACGATGCCGATCGCCTCGACGCGATAGAGCGGATAGATGAAGAAGCCGAGATTGACGATACCCTGGCCCCAGCTCGGCAGCGGCACGCGCTGGCTTAAGCCGCCGAAAAAGTAGCGGACCGCCTCGACCATCATGATGCCGAGCCCGAACGTCACCAGGATCTGATCTTCCTTGGGCCGGCTGTAGTAGAACCGAATCAGCCCGCGCTCGGTCGCCCAGCCGACGGCGAGCAGCACCAGCGCGCCCAGCGCCAGCGCGATGGCAAACGAGTCCCAATGGCCGAGCACGACGAAGGCGGCATAGGCGCCGAGCATAAACATGGCGCCGTGGGCGAAATTCAAAACGCCGAGCGTGCCGAGAATGATGGAGAGCCCGCTCGCGATCAGCGCCAGCAGGCTGCCGAAGGCGATGCCGTTGAACGCCTGGGAGAGGAATTGCGCGAGCGTGGGCATCGACAGACCATATACCGTAAGGGCGGGTTTAATACCCGCCCTTACAAACCGCCTGCGTCAAGCTAACCCTGTTTAAGATTCGATGCCCGGCATCTTGCAGCCGGTCTGATCGAGCGGCGGCAGCACCTGCTCGCCCGGCACCAGTTCGAGAATCTGGAAGTAGTCTTCCGGATTCTTCATGTCGCCCGGCTTCTTGCCGACCATCACCGGAACGGGGCGGACCATCTGGTGGTCGCCGGCGCGGTAATAGACCTCGCCGTAGATCGAGTTCACCTTGTGGCCGCTTTCCAGGGCCTTGATGACGTCGGCCGGGTAGAACGAGCCGGCGCGCTCGACGGCATCGGCCCAGACCAGCGTCTGCACATAGACCTCGCTGGCGCCCCAGCGCGGCTTGTAATTGTTTTTCTTCTCGAAGGCTTCGACGAACAATTTGGCCAGCGGATATTTGTCCTGTTCGGTCCACCACCAGGCCTGGGTGCCGTAGGTGCCGCCCATCACCGCGGCGCCAAGCTCTTTGGCCTGGAACTGCGAAATATTGGGCACCACGTATTTCATCTTCGACAGGATACCGAACTGCTCGGCCTGCTTGGTCGAGGAGGTGGCGTCGGCGCCGAAGGCCACGTTGACGAAGACGTCGGCACCGCTGTTGCCGATATTGAGCAGATAAGACGAGAAATCGGTGGTCCCGAGCGGCACCAGCTGCTCGTTCACGGTTTTCCAGCCGGCTTGCTCGGTGAATTGTTTCATCGAGTCGTAGACGCTGTGGCCGTAGGTATAATCGGGGACGAGATAAGCGGCCTTGAGCGTGTTGCCGAGCTGTTTGGCCAGAACCGGCGACAGCGCTTTCGCCGCCATATAGGCGGACGGCTGGGCGCGGAAGCCGTAACGCTGGCAATCCTTGCCAGTGGTATCGTTGGAGCCTGAGTTACCGATCATGACGACGACGTGCTCGCGCTGGCCGAGCTTCTCGACGGCGATCGACACCGCACTGTTGACGGTGCCGGTCAGCATGATTGCCTTGTTGTCACGGATGAAGCGGGTGGCCGCCTCGACCGCGGGATCCGGCTTGGTTTCGGAGTCGGCAACCTGGAATTCGATCTTCTTGCCGAGCACGCCGTTACCCTTTTTCAGGGTCGGAATTTGCTCGGTCACGGCGCTGCCTTTGTTGAGATGATCGACGGCCATCTCGAAGCCGAGCTGCATGTCTTTTCCGGACGAGGAATAGGGCCCGGTGAGCGGCATCACGCCGCCGACAAAGACGCTCGATCCGGTGGTGCCGGCCGGATAGGTGCCGAGCGCCGGATGCTCGGCGGCAAAAGCCGGCAGCGTACCGCCGCGCAGCAATAAACCGGCCGCGCTGACGCCGAGGCCGGCTTGCATCAGGCCCCGCCGCGAGAGGCGCGCGGCTGTCGCGGACTTTCCATTGCGATCGTGTGATTTGTAGGACATGACGTTGTCTCTCCTATGAATTTCTGTGGTGTCGCCGTCGCAATTAGCGGCGATCAAAATCATGCGGCGGGCGCTGCGACAGCGTCCCCGCCGTGCCTCTTGCTTAGCACGAGCCGGCGGAGTTTGCTGCGCGGAACAAGCGGAACGCTAAGCGATATTGTCGCAGGACGGCGGTTATTCGGTGTATGACAAAGCCGTCAAATTGCAGAGGATCCTATCAATGACCGCCGTTGCAGCGCATAACATCAAATTCCTCAGCCATTCCGACCAGGGCGGCCGCGGCGATGGCGTGCAGGTCATGGTCAATAAGGGCCATGCCTATATCGGCCACGGTTTTTCCAACGGCATCAGCGTGATCGACGTGCGCGATGCGAAGAACCCCAAGACGGTCAATTTCCTGGCCTGCCCGCCGAACACCCGCGCGCATCATCTGCAGACTCACGGCGATTTGTTGCTGGCGGTCAACGGACCGAGCGTGTGGACCATGCAGGTGAGCCAGGAGGCTTATTTTGCCGGCACCTCCGGCGACGCGCTCCTCGGCCAGAAATTCACCAGCGGGCTTCGCGTCTACGATTTGGCAAAGCCCGAGGCGCCGCGCGAAATCGCCTTCCTGCCGCTCGGCGGCCTCGGTCCGCATCGCATCTGGTATGTCGGCGAGCGCTACGCTTACGTCTCGGTGCATCTGCCGGAATTTTCCGACCACATATTGGTCATCGTCGACATGAAGGAGCCGACCAGGCCGGAAGTCGCCGGCAAATTCTGGCTGCCGGGCATGTGGACCGGCGGCGGCGAGACGCCGAGCTGGCCCAAGGGCCGGCGCTATGCGCTGCATCACGGGCTGGTCGCCGGCAATCTGGCGTTCAGCGCCTGGCGCGACGGCGGGCTGGCCATCGTCGACGTCGGCGATCCGGCCAAGCCGAAAATGGTGTCGTATCGCAACTGGGACCCGCCGTTCGGCGGCGGCACTCACTCGCCGCTGCCGCTGCCGGATCGCAATCTCCTGGTCGTCGCCGACGAGGCGAATTTCGCCGACTGCAGCAAGGGGTTTCGTTACATCTGGGTGTTCGACGTGCGCGAGCCGTCAAATCCGGTCAGCATCGCCACCATGCCGATTCCGGACGAAGCCGATTATTGCAAGAAGGGCGGCAATTTCGGCCCGCATAATCTGTGGGAGAACCGGCCCGGCGCCTTCGTCTGCTCGCGCTATATTTTTGCCACCCTGCACAATGCCGGCGTGCGCGCTTACGACATCCAAAATCCGTTCCAGCCGCGCGAGGTCGGATATTTCGTGCCACCCAATCCGGAGAGAATGTTCGATCCGCGGCCGAACCGGCCGCAGGTGATCCAGTCGGCCGACTGCTTTGTCGACGCCGAAGCGCGGATGTACGTCACCGATTCCAACGCCGGACTTTATATCCTGCAGTTCGAGGGCGCGTAGACATTCCTCCACCGCGCAAGCGGGAGAGGAAAGATGGCCGCATTGACAGTGGGCGCTCGCCCTTCCACACTCGCACAAAACAAGGGCCGCACCAGCGGCCCGGATGCCGCCTGTTCGGGCGGATCTCAATAATTCGGATCATGGGGAGGATCACATGGCGGCAACGGCAACCGTAACGGCGACGCACATGGGCGGCGGCGCCCAGACCATCGAACAATTCGTCGGCAGCGCGCTCGACGACGCGAAGATTTCGCCGCTGCATCGGAGAGTCGTCGCGCTCATCGCCGCCGGCTATTTCTTCGACGTCATCGACTTCACGGTCTTCGGCTCGCTGGTTCCGTTCCTCCTGCAGTCCAAGTTTGCGACCGGACCCGAAGTCGCGGCCATCGGCAGCGCCACCGTGTTCGGTCTGTTCCTCGGCACCGCCGGCCAGGGCGAGTTCTCCGACCGGTTCGGCCGCCGCTTCATCTACCAGTTCAACCTGCTCTTGTTTGGCGTCTTCACCCTCCTCGGCGCCTTCGCTCCGAGTGTGACCACGCTGATTATCTGCCGCTTCATCGCCGGCGTCGGCTTGGGCGCCGAGCAACCGCTCTGCTTCGTCTATGCCGGCGAATATTCGCCCAAGCGCATCCGCGGCCGCATCCTGGCGATCATTCATTTCATCGGCGGCGCCTGCGTGTGGCCGATCGGCACTGCGCTCGTGCTCATTCTCGGCAGCTCCATTTCGGTGCCTGAAAACGTCTGGCGCACGGTCTGGGTGATCGTCGGCGTCGGCGCGCTCATCGTCTGGCTGCTGCGCTTTTCGCTGCCGGAATCGCCGCGTTATCTGGCGACCCATGGCCGCGGCGACGAAGCGATCAAGGTGCTCGGCCGGCTCGGCATCGCCGGGCCGACGCAGCCGCTGTCGACCGATGCCGCGAGCAACACCAAGAGCGACCCGTTCGCGGTGGTCTTCAGCCAGTTCCCGACCCGCGTCATCGCCGGCATGATCTGCTTCACGGCGTTTTTCGGCGTCGCCATCGGGCTCGGCGCCTGGCTACCGAACATCATGAATTCCAAGGGCTTCTCGGTCACCAAATCGCTGCAATACGTGCTGGCCATGAATTTCGCCGTGCCGTGCGCCAGTCTGTTCATGATGTACGCACTCGACAAATACGGCCGCAAGGTGACTTCGGTCTGCGCCTTCGTCGCCGCCGGCCTGATGGCAATCGTGTTCGCCAATGCGGCGACCGCGGTCGAGCTCATGGTGGCCGGCTTCATCATGGTCTTCTTCGTCCAGGTCGCCGGCAACTCGATGCAGATCTTTGCTTCCGAGGTGTTCCCGACTAACGCGCGCACTTCCGGCTTTGGCTGGGCGGCGGGCGTCGGCCGGCTGGCGACGGCCTTCATCATGCCGACGATTCTGTGGGTGCAGAACGGCTACGGCCTCATGACAGTGTTCGTGTCGTTGGCGATCCTGCTCTTGATCGCGGCCGTGTCGGTGACCCAGTTGGGACCCGAGGCGCGCCAGAAGAGCCTCGACGAAATCGCGCCGCCAACGGGGTAGGCTTACGCCGTCATTGCGAGGAGCGGAGCGACGAAGCAATCCAGGCGGCCGCGCCGACTGGATTGCTTCGCTTCGCTCGCAATGACGAAGGTCTTTATTTACTGCAAATTGCCGCAGAAGCGCTGGATGCGGGTGCAGGCTTCTTCCAGCGCCGTGGTTGCCGTTGCGTAGGAGATGCGGAACGCAGGTCCAACGCCGAACGGGGTGCCCTGCACCACCGCGACGCCCTCGGCTTCCAGAAGCTCGGTGACGAAATCCTCGTCGGTCGCAAGCTTCTTGCCGGTCGGCGCCGTCTTGCCGATGGTGCCGGCGCAGGACGGATAGACATAGAACGCGCCTTCCGGCTTCGGGCATTGCAGGCCTTTGGCCTGGTTGAGCATCGACACGCAGAGGTCGCGGCGCTCCTTGAAGATCTTGTTGTGCTTGGGGATGAAGTCCTGCGGCCCGTCGAGCGCCTCGATCGCGGCATATTGCGCCACCGCTGTCGGATTTGACGTCGACTGCGACTGGATCATCGCCATGGTCTTGATCAGCTTCTCCGGGCCGCCGGCATAGCCGATGCGCCAGCCGGTCATGCAATAGGCTTTCGAGCATCCGTTCACGGTGAGCGTGCGCTCATAGAGCCGCGGCTCGAGCTGGGCCGGCGAATAGAAAACGAAGTCGTCGTAGACCAGGTGCTCGTACATGTCGTCGGCCATGACGTGGACATGCGGATGGCGCACGAGCACGTCGGTCACCGCCTTGAGCTCGGCCTTGGTATAGGCTGCGCCGGTCGGGTTCGACGGCGAGTTGAAGATGATCCACTTGGTTTTCGGCGTGATCGCCTTCTCCAGGTCTTCCGGCTTCATCTTGTAGCCGGACGCCATGGTGGTGACGACCTCGACCGGGGTGCCGCCGGCGAGCAGCACCATGTCCGGATAGCTCACCCAATAGGGCGCCGGGATGATCACCTCGTCGCCCGGATTGAGCGTGGCGATCAGCGCGTTGTACAGCACCTGCTTGCCGCCGGTGCCGACGATGATCTGCGACGGCTTATAGTCGAGCGCGTTCTCGCGCTTGAACTTGCGCGCCACCGCAGCCTTCAATTCGGCCATGCCGTCAACTGCAGTATATTTCGACGTCTTGCCCTCGCTGATGGCACGGATCGCCGCCAGCTTGATGTTGTCGGGGGTGTCGAAATCCGGCTCGCCGGCGCCGAGCCCGATGACGTCGCGGCCCGCCGCTTTCAGCGCACGCGCTTTATCCGTAACGGCGATGGTCGCCGACGGCTTGATGCGCATGATCTGGTCCGCGATGAAGGCCATTTTCGAGTCTCCGATCTCCAGGTTCGGCAAAAGCGGGTGCTTGTTAAAGCCGCTCCGGCGCACAGGCAAGCGCAAAACCCTCAAACTTTCGTCACTTCTGCGGCATTTCGCGCAAGGCGTGCGCCAGGAGCAACACCCTGGGCAACACCCCCCGGCAACACTCCCCGCAACACACGATTAAGCCGCAACTGGCCGCAGGCCGGCAAAAGCCACCTGATGCCTGGAAGCGCCATTTGGGAACCGCCATGCAGCGGGCCTGCGCGATGTTACGGAGCGGCGATTTAGCCCTCGTGCCAGCGCGCCCGCTTCATCGCC
>JBAQAB010000094.1:0-1549 GCA_049285535.1 Xanthobacteraceae bacterium | reverse complement strand
GGCCAAATACGGCAAGGAATCGGTTGGCGGCATCACCTCGTCGCGCTGCACCAACGAAGAGACCTTCCTGGTGCAGAAGCTGATCCGCGCCGCCTTCGGCAACAACAACGTCGATACTTGCGCGCGGGTGTGCCATTCGCCGACCGGCTATGGCCTCGGTCAGACCTACGGTACTTCGGCCGGTACGCAAAATTTCGACTCCGTCGAGGATACCGATGTCGCTATTGTCATCGGCGCCAATCCCGCGGCGGCCCATCCGGTGTTCGCCTCTCGCATGAAGAAGCGGCTTCGGCAGGGCGCCAAGCTGATCGTGATCGATCCGCGGCGCACCGAAATGGTGAAATCGGCGCACATTGAGGCGGCGTATCACCTCGCGCTGCGGCCCGGCACCAACGTCGCGGTGGTGACAGCGCTGGCCCATGTCATCGTCACCGAGAAGCTCTACAACGAGAAATTCATCCGCGAGCGCTGCGATTGGGACGAATTCCTGCACTGGGCCGATTTCGTGTCGCAACCGCGCAACAGCCCGGAAGAGGTCGCCAAGATTTCCGGCGTTCCGGCGCAAACCATCCGCGAGGCGGCGCGTCTCTACGCCACCGGCGGCAACGGCTCGATCTATTACGGACTCGGCGTCACCGAGCACAGCCAGGGCTCGACCACTGTCATGGCGATCGCCAACCTTGCGATGGCGACTGGCAATATCGGCCGGCCCGGTGTCGGGGTTAATCCGCTGCGCGGGCAGAACAATGTGCAGGGTTCGTGCGACATGGGCTCATTCCCGCACGAGCTTTCCGGCTACCGGCATATCTCGCTCGACGAGCCGCGCCATCTGTTCGAGAAGGATTGGGGCGTGACCCTCGACAAAGAGCCGGGCTTGCGCATCCCGAACATGCTCGACGCCGCGGTCGATGGCACGTTCAAGGGAATCTACATTCAGGGCGAGGACATCCTGCAATCCGATCCCGACACCAAGCACGTGTCGGCCGGCCTCGAAGCGATGGAATGCGTCGTCGTCCAGGACCTGTTCCTCAACGAGACAGCGCGCTTCGCTCATGTCTTCCTGCCGGGCTCCACGTTCCTCGAAAAGAACGGCACCTTCACCAATGCCGAACGGCGTATCCAGATGGTGCGCAAGGTGATGGCGCCGAAGAACGGTTACGAGGATTGGGAGATCACGGTGATGCTCTCCAAAGCCCTTGGCTATGAGATGCACTACGATCATCCGTCGCAGATCATGGACGAGATCGCACGCCTGACCCCTGGCTTCGCCATTGTCTCCTACGACTTGCTCGACAAGCGCGGATCGGTGCAGTGGCCGTGCAACGACAAGGCGCCGGAGGGCTCGCCGATCATGCACGTCAACGGCTTCGTCCGCGGCAAGGGCAAGTTCATCGTCACCGAATATATCGCCACCGACGAAAAGACCGGGCCGCGCTTTCCGCTTCTCCTCACCACCGGGCGCATCCTGTCGCAATATAATGTCGGGGCGCAGACCCGGCGCACCGAAAACTCGCTCTGGCACAAGGAAGATTTGCTCGAAATCCACCCG
>JBAQAB010000093.1:0-13196 GCA_049285535.1 Xanthobacteraceae bacterium | reverse complement strand
TCCTTGGCCTGGACGTAGTAAGCAGCCCAAATATCGTCCATGCGACCGACATGGGGATAAAGAAAATAGCTATTTAGTACGTTGCCGCTAAGAAAGGTGTTCTGCGAATTGAATGGTGAAAGCCTATTGGATGCGATCGGGAAAGCCGCCGGGTCGAAATCGCATTCCGGTGCGTGCTCCATACGGCAGATTGCATCGATGTCTGGATCGCCATTCCAGAAATCGGCCTGGACGTCTGCGCGTACGCGCTTCCGCGTTTTGGAACCATAATTCCGCTTTGATAACAACTGCAACGGGTAGCCGCGGTGCCACAGCTTCGGGTAATTGGTAGCGCCAATCGGGTCGAATGCCGGGAGGTCAGTCTCGTAATAATTGGCTTCGATTTCCCGGTCGACGAATAGATTCTCACCCCAGCCGGCCAAGGGTATGTTGTCGTCGTCCACCACGGCGACAATGTCCGCTTTCATATCGTGGGCGATGAGGAGACCGAAATTGCGCCGCTGAATGCAGTTCCAGCCAATAGCGTCGGAAAGCTCCTTGTCGTATTTCTCTTGGGCCGCAGGGTCCATGTATAGACCGCGCTCAAGATGATAATCCTTCGGCGTCTTAAGGTCGCCGATGACCACGAGGTCCCACTCTTTCATCGCTTGAAAGAGCTTCACCGCCTTAGTCGGCGGGTTAATCGTTGTCGTAACAATAACCTTTTTCATAAGCGATGCTCACTCGAGCGGTTCACGTTCGTATATCTGAGCACATCATTGCGCGCGCAGGAGATGATGGGCCGCAGCCATGCGCACGCGTAGCCCAATCCTGAAATACTCGAAATTGCGCGCAAAAGTGTTCTGAGATTCACCTTCAGTACGCGCGCGCCAAATGCCGGGAATTTCGATCACCTTAACCCCGAGCCGGAGCGGCTTGATCACGGTTTCGAACAGCAGCGGATGCCGCAGCTCGGTCCACTTTATGGCCTGCAGCAGCTTGGTTGGGAAAATCCGGTAGGCATAGGTCATATCCGTCAATTTTGTCCAATAGAGTACCGAAAACACCTTCTGGAAGGCCCAATTTGCGATCAGCTTCACCCGGCTATAATTCTCGAAGCCACCTTGCGTATGCCAACGGGTTACGGTCACGATCGCAGCGGGATGCGCGCGCGCCTCCGCAATAAGACGCGGCACCAGGACCGGATCGGTTTCCAGATCGCTGGCCATCATGAGTGTGTGTGTGCCACGCGCCAGATCGAACGCCTCGCGCATCGCACCGCCGAGAAATTTCAGATTCTGGTGGTGGACAACGACCAGATCGCCAAGGCGCGCCGACAAGCTTTTGATCGTCGCCATACTCTCGCGCGTGGTCTTGTCGCAAACAATGATCAGCAGCTCCCGCACATCTTGCTTGGAAGTCTCAAGAATCGAGTTGACTGTCTCGACGAGAGAATAGGTCTCGTTGATCACGGGCAAGACAATCGTTACCGACTCGAACGCGTTAGTTTCCGGAAGCGCGCTCATTTCACCTCAACCGCGAAGTTGTGACGACGACGTCTGGTGAAGAAAACAAACCACCCAAGCATGAAGGTGACGCCGATCAGACTGAAGAGCCAAAGCGTGCATAGGCGAAAGATCACGATTGCCACAGTTGCAGCCGACGTGGGCGCGGCGAGCCGTGTGAGCAGGAAAGCCATGACAGCCTCGAAGCTACCCAGCCCGCCGGGTAGCATTGAAAGCGCACCCGCCAAGGTCGACAGTCCGTAGATCGAAAATGAGATCAAGGGCGAACTATGGATGCCAAGGCGTCCGACCAGGTAGTAAAACGCTACGGCCTCGCAACTCCAAGCCGCGAGAGCTACGCTTCCGCCAATCGCCAACGGAATTGGCCGCGTCAACAGCCGGACCGCGTCCAACATGTCGATAAGCCGGAGAGCGGGAGCGTGAAGCTTGGGAATTGCCTGGGCGTATGCGAGCAAGGCGTGAGATTTTGCCACCAAGAAAGCCACCGCACCGAGTAGGATAACGCTCACCAGCACGTAGCTCGACAGATCGACGAACAGCGTGAGGCCGCCGACGGCGAGCACGATGACCGCGAACAGATCACCGAGACGCTCGATCAACAGGACGCCCGCACCTTCTGACAGCGATATTTTATGCTGGCTGCGCAGCAGCAAAGCCTTTGCCAGTTCGCCCGACTTTGCGGGGGTCGCGGTGAAGGCGATGCTGGCGACGAATGCTACTGCACTATGCAGCAGGGGAACGTTCCATTGCAGCACGCGGATGTAATAGTGCCACCGGCCCGCGCGCAGGAGAAAACCGATCGAGACCAGGCCGACAATAATCAAAATGTCGCTGGGAGAAATGGCCGTGAGTGCTAACTGCCAGCCGCCGCGACCGGCCCAGAGTGTTGCGCCGGCATAGACGCTCACGATGCCCATCAAAATGAAGCCGCTACGCTTTAGGCATTTACTTTGCATCGATTCATCATCTGACGCGAAACCGTCATCTGGAAGCGTACTCCGCAGCGGTTCCATGAGAAAACGCTCCGAGAAGGATGGTCACCGACAAAGGCAATGTGGTTCATCTATCCCAAGCGACGTTAAGAATTTGAACCAGGACACAGAACGGGGCGACTTAGAGAACCCCTTTGATATGTGCATGTGTGCACGCGCCCATGTACGTTTCATCCAAAGTGTTTTCAGCGCGCTAATCTGACCTACGCTTTTCACAAGAATACTTGTCTCATCCCAACTTAAGGTAAGATGAAAGTGAACATGGGTTATCGCTTTTTTAACTGCTCTGACGAACATCGTTTCGCGACGTATGGGTTTAGGACAACCCTAATATTCGGCCGCTAAACTCAAGTCTTGTGGCCCACGGCAAGCGGGTTATTCTTCCGATAAATTGGCAGGCGGCGCGCGTAATCCGGTATTGGCCGTTTGCAATCGGGAAACTGCGGATACGGCGTAACTATCCGCGCTCGGCTCGACGGAAAAACAACATTTGAAAGATGTGGTTTATGACCTTCGTCGGGGTGATCGAAATCGCCAAGTCCTCAGAGACGAAACGAGCGATTTATTTCCGAGCCATTCTCTTACTCATCGCGATGGAGCTGATTCCGACGGCAGCGGAGTTATCGGGCATCCAATTCCGCGCCGAGGCGCGCAACCTGATCGATTTCGATGGTTTCTACATCGCCGGCCAGTTGGTGTGGCAGGGAGCGATCGAAAAGGCTTATCATTTCGCCACGCTGTTCCCTTTACAGGTATCCATTTCCCACACCGAGAATTTCCAACCCTGGACCTATCCACCGCAATTTGACCTTCTGGTTGCCCCGCTCGCACTCCTGCCACTGGGACTGGCCTACAGCGTTTTTACGCTCGCAACGCTCGCCGCTTATCTGGCGACGCTAAGACGGATCGCGGCTGAGAATTTTGTGCCGATATTGATTTTACTTGCGCCCATCATCGTGATCACGATCAGATGCGGCCAGAACGGCTTCTTGACTGGTACGCTCATCGGCCTCACCTGCCTTGGGCTTCTGTCTGGCAGATCATTAGCGGGGCTCCCGCTCGGCTTGATGATCATTAAGCCTCACCTCGCAGTGGCCTTCGCAGTCTACACGCTTGTCAATCGGCGCTGGGGAACGGCTCTTGTCGCTGTGACGACAGTCGCCGCAACCTCAGCACTCGCTACCGCTTTGCTTGGCACAACGGTCTGGACGGCATTCTTCGATGGAGTCAGAGAAGCTCGCGTTTTCCTTGCGCATGGCTTTTATCCGTTCTTCCGCATGATTTCTCTCTATGCAGTCGTCCGTTCGTTCGGGTTTCCAGCGCTCGTTGCGACTGCCGCGCAGATCCTCGCCGCCGTTCTAGCCCTTGGCGTGGTCGTTCTCGCAAGTCGTCAACTCTCGCCTCGGCAGTCGCTTGGCGTCACTGCGATCGCCACCTTGCTGATCAGTCCTTACGCCTATGATTATGACCTGATGATCCTTGGAATTGGACTGGGATTTCTGCTGCCCGACTTGACGGTCCTTGGAACGGAACGAGAGCGCCTAGCCCTTTATGCCCTGATCCTCTTTATGGGGATCTTTAGTGCTATTCAAACCGCTATCGCATGGCAGTCAAAACCCACCATAGTCGTCGGGGAAGACATCAAACTTTCCTTAAGCGGACTCGCACTTGTTGCTATCCTCGCTCTGACGTGGCGCATTCTGCGGCGTAGTCATGAGAGACGCGCTGAGAGTATATCGGCTTGCGTCAAATGGTCAGGCTACGCGCACACAACTCCGCCACCGGCTGCCACGTTGCCGTGAGATAAAGCTCCGAGTGCGCGGCGTATCCTGCACGACGCCTCGCCCGCACAAGGCCACCGAGCGGACAATCGCCCGCGTAGTCTCTTCGCGGTCAAGATCGAGTTATGCATACGCGCCTTAGCGCTTCACGGCGCGACCGAGAGGCCTTTGACGTGATGCTTCTCGATCAGGCGCGCCACCAGGCCTGACTTTTTCGCTTCCGCGACGAATTCGCCGAGGAACGCCGCGCCGGCGCTATTCGCTTTCGCGGTGCCGATCGCTTGCTGCACGGTCATGAAATTGCCCGGCAGGATTTTGGAGCCGGGCAGCTTGTTCACGTCCGTGAGAAGCTGCGGCCGCAGCGAGGCATAGGCTTCCAGCTTCTCGGCAACGAATTGGTCGAAAGGCCCCTCAGCCGTGTCCGAGAGCAGGAGCTTGGCCTGCTTGATATTGCGTTCGAGCCAGAGGCAGTAGGCCGCACCGCGCCGGGTCGTGATTCGCACGCCGGGCCGGTCGACATCGGCAATACCGGAGATGGGGGAGCCGGGTGGTACCAAATAGGTGGCTTCGATCTCGCAATAAGCAGGGGTGAAGCTGATCTTCTCCGCCCGTTGCGGTTCCGCACCGATGAGCCCGATGTCCCAAACATTGGTGCCCGCGGCATCGGCCAGATGCGAGGGCCGCTCGTATTTCACGTAAGCCACCGGCACGCCGAGCCGCCGTGCGATCTCGGCGGCCATATCGGGCGCCACCCCTTGCGGATCCCCCGACGCGGCTTTGCCGGTGACCAGCAGGAAATTGCTCATATTGATCCCGGCGCGCAGGACGCCGGTTGGGGCAAGTTCGGATGTAATTTGGCTCACGTTCTGACCTTTTGTGAAAACCGCTGTTCCAGCAGTGCTTTAAGGGAACTTTCCAATCGGGATTCTCGCCTGGGATAGGAACCAAGAGTCCATTCAACCGTTATCACGCGTCTTCAAGCTTCGGTGAAGACGTATTTTTGTGACCCCGATCATCGCTTAAGCGTCGGGACTGGATGAAACCTTCAACCCGGCTGCCGCGACTAATGGGCAGAGGCGGGAGGATGCCATGAACCACTCGATGTATAGCGCCGACCGCGCCACTCATTTGAAGATCGTGGTCATTGGTCTGTTGTGCGCGACCCTGGTCGCAGTGGTCGGTATTTTCGCCAATGTCAGCAGCGGGGTTGACCTCGGCACCGAGGTTCTGGTCAAGGCCGGCCAGCCCACGACGCTGAGCGGACGCTTGCCGACGATCCGATAATCTTTAAGTCTTCGGCGGCGGCGCCGACGGCACCGATTCCACCATTTTGCCAGTAAACAAAACCGGACCGGTCGGTACCCCGCTCGGCGAGCCGCCGGCGGGCTCAAGCGAAACCGCGTAACTTGCCTGGCGCAGCGCCGCGACATCGAAATCTGCCGGCAGTGGCCGCGTGGTAAATTCGTGGGCGCCGATCAGGCCGAGCGAACGCGGCTTCGGATTATCGCTCGCGATCAGCCACAATTCGTAGCTGCGGCCGGAGTCCGCGCTCGCGGTCACTCTGCGCACGGTCATGGTGCGGTGCTGCGGATCGACCGTGAGCAAAAACGCCGGCGCAGTCGGTTCCTGCTGCAGCACGGCAACGAGGCGCGAGCCGGGCGGCGGCGCCATTGCCGCCGATTGCGAGAGCCGCCCGACTGGAAGCAGTCCCGGCGCGAACTGGCCGACCGCGATGTAGACCGCGAGCAGCGCGGCGATGGCGCTCATCGCCACCGTGAAGCCGCGCCAGCGCCGCGTTTGGCGCGCCAGATAAACGACCTCGGCGCTGCGCTCGCTCTTTGGCGCTGATGGCGCAGGCTGCGCCGGCGATGGCGTTTCGGTTTCGGGCTGCGATTCCGGCGGCAGCAGACTTGAAGCGAGCGCAGCAACCGACGCGGTCTCGTCCAAATCCTCCGGCAACGATTCGCTCGCGTCTATCGTCGGCCCCGCCAGCAAATCCGGCACTGTTTCCGTCGGCTCAGCGGGTGCGACCTCCGGCGGCACTTCCGCTGCCGCTTGATAGAACGTCTCCGGCGTCGCCTCCGTCGCCGTTTCCAAGATCGTCTCGGGTGCGGTATGCGGCGCGGCTTCCGCAATGGTCGGCAATGACCCTTCCTCGACCACCGCCGCGGCAGCCGCCGCCGTTCCCGCTTCGGCGGCTATTCGCTGTTCGGCGCCGTCGACTTCGGTTTTGATCCTGTCCCAAACATCGGGTGGCGGCTCGACCGCTTCCACCATGACATTGAGCTCTCCTAGCCGGCGCTCCCACACGCGCACAATCTCGGCAAAGCCCGGATCGATCACAAGCAACGCCTCGGCCTGGTCGCGCTCGTCGGCGGAGAGCGTTCCCAAGACGTATTCGGCGGCAAGAGCATCCCGGTCGTCGTCGTACATCGCTACCTCAAGACGTTTTTCCAATGCATACGATCTTGACCGAAAACCGGCATCGGCTGTTCGGGATCATGCTGCTCTTTTTGAGCATGATCTTGTCCGACCTTGCTTCGCCCGCCGAAGCGGGCTTCGCGAAGGCGGGAAACCAATAGCCACTTTTCGGGTTCATGCTCGATCCCCCATACACTCGCGAATTTCGAGGAGACTGCGGCGTAGCCAGGTTTTGATGGTGTTCACGGGAATATCGAGCTTTTGCGCCAGTTGATCGCGGCTCCAGCCGCTGTAATAGGCCAACAGCACGATGCGCTGTTTTTCCGGATCGAGCTTGCCGAGGCAGGTCAATAGCCGCCTGAGCTCCTCGGTCATCTCCCGGCGGGCCAGCGGCGACGGCGTGTCGGACGCCGTCTCCAATGCTTCCGGCTCTTCCTCAATGGAAACATCGCCGCGTTTGCGCACGATATCGATGGCGCGATTGCGCGCGATCGCCACCATCCAGGTGATAGGACTTGCCAGCATAGGGTCGAACCGGTCGGCCATCTTCCAAACCTTGAGATAGGTTTCCTGCATGACCTCTTCGGCCAATGCCGGCCTGCCCAAGATACGGAGCAAGACGCCGTAGAGTTTCGCCCGGGTTTCGATGTAGAGACGTTCGAACGCCGCTTCGTCGCCTCTGGCGACGGCGCCAAGCAGCCAGACCAGTTCCGTCTGTACCAACATTACAGCCTCTGGCCCCGACAAGGCCTCGACAACGCCTACAGGAACTCCCGCCCGGGCTGATTATCGCCGCGGAGCGTGGTGTTCGTCGAGAGCGAATGAGGGGTAGGACCGAGACAAATTCCCGCTTACCGCCGGGGAGCGGGAATCCGGGGCCGGGCCGAAGTGAAATACCGGCTGCCTCCGTTGGAGGCGAGCGGATTGGGCCGGATTGGGCGGTTACGCCGGAGCGATGCCGCGGGCGCGCATCAGCGCAATACCGTCAAGCTCGACCTGCTCGGCGGCATTCTCCGCCTCGCGTTCGCGCATCTGGTCGCGTTCGTCGAGTAGCTCGACCTTCTTGAGGTCGTCGAACGCTTCGCCGAGCGCACCCTTGGCGTCTTCGAGCTGCACCCGCAGCTCGTCAGCCGAGCGCTTTAGATTTTCGCGCCGCGCGATGGCGGCTTTGGCATAGGTCGGATAGGCAAAATGGCCAGGATCGTGGATGCCGGCGCGGTCCTGCTCGGCCCGGATTTCACGCTCGAGATCGCCGGCCATGCGCTCGAATTCGGCGATCATGGTCTCGATCTGCGCGACCTTGCGCCGTTTTTCGTCAACCTGAAATTTCTTCAGGCGGATAAGCGTCTCTCGAGACTTCATCGACTACTACTCCCCCGAAGCCATTTCCAGAAACTCACTGGGCATAAAGCCCGAGCGAACCCAATCGCGCGGCGTCCCAATCGACGGATTGTGGCATGGATAACGTTAGCGTTCCGTTTCTGCGGTCGCTACGATCTGCGCCAAACGGCTGTAACCTTCCGCCAAGCTGGTTGCTTCTTCCTTACCCTGGCTCAAAAAGTCCTCCAGCGGCTTATGCAGGCGGATGGCTTCGTCCACGTCGGGGCTCGATCCGGCCCGGTAAGCCCCGAGCCGGATGAGTTCCTCCATATCCGCATAGGTCGCCATGACCTGCCGTGCCCGGGTCAAAGCCGGCAGGTAGGCCGGATCGGCCGCCTTCGGCATGGTGCGCGAGATCGATTTGAGGATGTTGATGGCCGGATAGCGGCCGCGCTCGGCGATGGCGCGTTCCATGACAATATGGCCGTCAAGGATACCGCGGACGGCGTCGGCGATCGGCTCGTTATAGTCGTCGCCGTCGACCAGCACCGTGAAAATACCGGTGATCGTGCCCTCTTCGGTGCCGGGGCCAGCCCGCTCCAGGAGCCGTGGCAGTTCGGTGAATACCGTCGGCGTGTAGCCTTTGGCGGTCGGCGGTTCGCCGGCTGAAAGACCGATTTCGCGCTGCGCCATGGCGAAGCGGGTCACCGAGTCCATGAGCACCAGCACGTCCTTGCCTTCGTCGCGGAAATATTCGGCGATGGCGAGTGTCTCGTGGGCGGCCTGGCGGCGCATGAGCGCCGGCTCGTCGGAGGTCGAGACCACGACCACCGAGCGGGCGAGGCCTGTCTCGCCGAGGTCGTCCTGCAAGAATTCCTGGACCTCTCGGCCGCGTTCGCCGATCAGGCCGATCACGGTGACGTCGGCCGACACGTTGCGCGCCAGCATCGACAGGAGCACCGACTTGCCGACGCCGGAGCCTGAGAAAATGCCCATGCGCTGGCCACGGCAGCAGGTGATGAATGTATTAAGCGCCCGGACTCCGAGATCGAGCGGCGTGCCGACTCGGCGCCGCGCATGGGCCAGCGGCGGTGTATTGCGGAACGAATAGGGCGAGGGTCCGAGCAGCAGCGCACCTTTGCCGTCAATGGGCTCGCCGAGCGCGTTCACGACCCGTCCGAGCCAGCCGGCCGAGGGCCGCACCGCTCCGGCAACCGAGGTGACGAGCGCCCGGCAACCCCGGCGCACGCCTTCCAGCGGGGCGAACGGCATCAGGAGTGCGTTAAGGCCGGAAAAGCCGACCACCTCGCAGGGGATGTTCTTAGCGGGGGTCTCGATGACCACCCGCGCGCCGACCGACATCGCATGCAACGGCCCGGCGGCCTCGACCATCAAGCCGCGCACGCCGACGACACGGCCGTAGATCTCGATGCCGTCGAGTTCGTTGATCTGTTCGGCGAGTGCCTTCATGACCGCCCGCGCCGTCGCCGGGTCCCCAACCGGGCGCCGGGCGGCCATCTCCTCAAAAGAATGGTTACCCTACCGGCCGTCTTCTTAATCGCTTGTTTACCCGGGACGTTAATCATTGCGCAGTCGTCCTTAGGGCCAAGGAAACCTTAGCTGGTTGGCTCACCCTCCAGGACGGAGGGCTGAGTCGTTTGAGTCGGTTAGTGCCGATACTTAATCCAGGACATGAACGGAAACGTGGCTAAAAAACCACTACTACCCAACATCTTAAGGCGATTCGCCAGAATTTGCCTATTGGATGCTTGCGTACAGGAATCAGGTTTTGTTAACCATAGCGCCGTTAGTGTCCCGAATCAGTTGTGCAAGGCGTTTCCCGGAGGCCGCCGCTGCGGCGGCCGACCTTGAGCCCGCGCGGCGAAGAAGGGGCATTGCATGCGCGTTTTGCTGATTGAAGACGATAGCGCCACCGCGCAATCGATCGAGCTCATGCTCAAATCCGAGAGCTTCAACGTCTACACCACCGATCTCGGCGAAGAGGGCATCGATCTCGGCAAGATCTACGACTACGATATCATCCTGCTGGACCTGAACCTGCCGGATATGTCGGGCTTCGAGGTTTTGCGCTCGCTGCGGGTGTCAAAGGTCAAGACACCGATCCTGATCCTGTCCGGGCTCGCCGGCATCGAGGATAAGGTGCGGGGTCTCGGCTTCGGCGCCGACGACTATATGACCAAGCCGTTCCACAAGGACGAATTGGTCGCGCGCATTCACGCCATCGTGCGCCGCTCCAAGGGGCACGCCCAGTCGGTCATCAATACCGGCGACCTCTGCGTCAACCTCGACACCAAGACCGTCGAGGTCAACGGCGCCCGCGTCCACCTGACCGGCAAGGAGTACCAGATGCTGGAACTCCTGAGCCTGCGCAAAGGCACGACGCTGACCAAAGAGATGTTCCTCAATCATCTCTATGGGGGCATGGACGAGCCGGAGCTGAAGATCATCGACGTCTTCATCTGCAAGCTCCGCAAGAAGCTCGCAAATGCCAGTAACGGCAAGAATTACATCGAGACGGTGTGGGGCCGCGGCTACGTGCTGCGCGAGCCGGCCGAGGACGAGGTCAAGATTCCGGCCTGACGAACACGGTAAGACCGAGACGGCAAAACCCCGGCCACTGGCCGGGGTTTTTGTTTGTGTCTTAAACCTAAGCGCCGAAACCGTCGCTCATCCAGATCTTGTAGGTGTCGAGCGCCTGTTGCGACCACTTCTTGTCGGGCGGCATGATCCCTTTTTCGAGCGCGGCATAGACGTGGCGCGCATTGCCATGATCGGCAAAGCCACTATTGCCAGTGGGATCGCACATCCACGCCGCATCGCCGAGCCGGACACCCGCTTTACTCATGCAGGCAATATCTTGCGCCCGAAACAGCGGCCGGATGTCATTCGCATAAGTTGTCGCCATGGCGCTCTCCCGCAGGCATCAGCCATCAAAGATAGCACAGAATAAGTCGCTGGCGTGGTCTTGACGGCGTGCTTTGCCTAACGGCCGCCGTTGATGGCGACGAGACGGGGAGCAGGCTTGGCGGCGCCTACGCTGGTAAACCGAGAGGTTGGCGCGGCCGGAACATAAAGGCCCCGCTTGTCATGCACCATCTTGAAGCGATCGGTAAGCCCGACGACCGTTTCCGCCGCGCCAAGGACGAGGAAGCCGTCCTGCGCCATGACCCGCGCCAGCCGGTTGAGCACGTCGGTCTTGGTCACCTGATCGAAATAGATCAGCACGTTGCGGCAAAAAATGAGATCGAAGGTGCCGAGCTGGGTGAAATCGGCGAGCAGATTAAGCTGCCGGTAGCGTACCATGGCGCGGATGTCGGGAGCGATCTGCCAAAGCTCGCCGGATTGAGCGAAATGCCTGATCAAAAGCTGGATCGGCAAACCGCGCTGCACTTCGAATTGGGTATAGCGCCCGCTGCGCGCCTTTTCCAGCACCTCGCTGGAGAGATCAGTGGCGAGCAATTCGATGCGCCAGCCGGCGATATCGGCCTCGATCTCTTTCAGGCACATCACAAGCGAATACGGTTCCTGACCGGTCGCTGCCGCCGCGCACCAGATGCGGATGGTACGCGACGACCGCCGCGCCGCAAACAGCGCCGGCATGATCGTCGAACGGAAATGCTCGAACGGCATCTTGTCGCGGAAAAAAAACGATTCGTTCGTCGTCATCGCTTCGACGACGGCTGTCATCAGCGCGGCATCCTGCGCCAGCTTGAGGGCCGTCACGAGCTCGGCGAGGTTGGCAAGCCCGGCCTTACGGGCGACCGGAAGCAGCCTGCTTTCGACCAGATACTGTTTGTCGGCCGACAGCACGAGGCCGGAGCGGGCCTTCAGGCAGGTGCGCAGGAAATCGTAATCGGGCGGCGTCACGAACGCGCTCCCGAGAGCAGCCGGATGATTTTCGGCGCGATCTGGTCGAGCGGCAGCACGGCCGAGCACAAGCCGGCCTGCGCCACGGAGCGCGGCATGCCCCACACCACGCTCGTCGCCTCGTCCTGAGCAATGACGCTGCCGCCGGCCGCCACGATGTCGAGGGCGCCCTGTGTACCGTCGGCGCCCATGCCGGTGAGAACGAGCGCCAGCGACGCCGCGCCCCATATCGGCGCCGCCGAACTGAACAGGGCGTTCACCGCGGGTCTGCAGAAATTAATCGGCGGATCGTCGCCCAGCGCGATCCGAATTGCGTCGCCGTCACGCGCGACGCGCATGTGGCGGCCGCCCGGCGCAACATAAATGCCGCCGGCCAGCACCGGCTCGCCGTCTTCGGCTTCGTGCGCGCCGCGGCCGCCGGCGCGCGACAGATGCTCCGCCAGCACGGTGGTGAACATCGGCGGCATATGCTGCGCAATCAAAACCGGCGCACGGTCGACTGCAGCGGGCAGCTTTTCGATCAAGGCGGTGAGCGCCTGCGGCCCGCCGGTCGAGGAGCCGATCAAAAGCACGCGCGGCGGGACGGGGGAGAACGGCCGCAGCTGCAACGGCACGGCGTCATGCAAGGGGGTTTTGCGCGCGCGCAGTGCCGGGGCCTGCTTGCCGTGCGATATCGGCGCCGTTCCCGGCGTTGGCGCCCGCGCATAGGCGCGCGGCGCAAACCGGTGGCGTCCCAGCGTGCGGATTTTTTCGATCAATTCGCGGCGGAACTCGACCGAGGTCGTCGCCTCGCGCGTCGTTTCCGGCTTCGGAATGTAATCCTTGGCGCCGAGCGCCAGCGCGCGCAAGCTGATTTCGGCGCTGCGCCGCGTGAACGTCGACACCATGATGACGACCAGATCGCGCTTTTTCTGCAGCAGCAGCGGCAGAGCCGAAATGCCGTCGAGCTCTGGCATGTCGATATCGAGTACGACGACGTCGGCGTCGCATTGCTCGATTTGCGCCACCGCTTCGCGGCCGGTGCGCAGCGAGGCGATCACTTCCATGTCCGGCTCGGCATCGACCCAGCGCGCCAACAGGCTGCGCACGACGATGGCGTCATCGACGACCATGACGCGGAGCGGGTTTGCGGTCCGGAGCGCAGAACTTGCAGCTGCGAGGACGGTACTCATACGACAAGGACTCTCGGTACGCGGACTTTTTGATACTGGCAGACTTCGCTAACGCGAAGACCAGCCGATCCACGGCGGCTGGGGCGCGATCCCTTCGGGCAACCGATCTTCGGTCTT
>JBAQAB010000092.1:0-2899 GCA_049285535.1 Xanthobacteraceae bacterium | reverse complement strand
CCGCGGGTGCCGGCGGCGCCGCCAAGAGTTGGTCGATCACCGAGCGCACCGCATCGCTGGCATTATAGCTCTTGGCCGCATTGAGCAGCGGCGCCGCCGCCCCCGAGCGCCGAATCAAGCTCTGCGGGTCCGGCAGCATGATCGGGTCACTCCACGGCCCCTGCACGACGAACGGCAAGTCGAACTCCTCGGCGCTGCTGTTCGACACCAGCGTCGCCACGCCTTTAAGGTCGAGATCGCGCAACGGCACCGAGGCTTGCCCCCCTACTTCGAGCTTCACGGAGGGGCCGACAATATGCATGTCATCGACCGATACCAGGCCGTTTTGGACCTTGAGGTTGACGGCGAGCTGATCGAAGGGCGTGCGGCCCTGGCGGAAATCGCCGTTGCCGGAGAGCGGGCGGCGCTCGAGCCGGCGCAGCAATTGTTCGACATCGATGCCGGCCAGCGCACCGGATTGGGCGTTCAAGGTCGCCATGCCATTGAGCGCGTGGGTCACCGCCAAAACCGAATCGCCGGCGCCGTCGAGATTGAAGGCGAGATTGCCGCGACCCTGCACCTTATGCACGCCGAAAATCTGGCCGAGGCAGTTTTCCAGATCGACGTCGAGGAATTGCATGTTCGAACTCACTGCGACACCGCTTTCGGCGCTAGCGATGCCGAGCGTACCCTTGGCGGTGCCGCCGAACGCCTGTGATTCTCCGATCGTAAGGTCGAGCTTGCCGTCGTGCATGGTTGCGGCGACGGCGGTGCGCCCCAATTGCGCGTCGCCAATCTTGATGCTGGCGGCTGACAGCCGCAGGTCGAGGTTGAAATCGTCAAAGCCGTTGAGTGCGATCGGCAAGCGGTCCCAGTTGTTGTTTTCATCCCGGGCGAGAAGCCGTACACCGGAAACATATGGCGTGAGATCCAGCGCGTCCGCGGCAAGTGTGCCTTGCACCAGCCGTTGGCCGTCTGTCGCCAGCGTCAGCGCTCCTTCGGCGCTGTTGTCGTCGAGTTCGACGTTGACGTTGGACAAGGAAGCCATGCCGCCGCCGATATCGCTCTGCGCGCGAAGCGCGAAGCGGCCGAAGCCGCCGAACGGCACCTTGCTCTTTCCGGTCCAGTGCAGCGCGTCACGCAGCGATGGCGACTCGACGTCGAGCGTGCCGTTGAGCTTCAGTGTTGGCTGATCGGTTGCCACCCCATCGAAGGCGACATTGAGTGGGTCGCTGGTGATCCGCAGCTTCACCCCCGAGCGATCGCCAGTAAGTGCCGCCAGAAAGTCGCTCAGCGTGAGGCTTGCTTCGACCGGCTCGCTGTTCCAGACAAAACGACCGTTGGCGCCGAAACTTCGCGAGATCGACGGCCAAGCAACTTGAAAATTGACGCTCTCGAGGCGTTCGGTGGCGTCCTTGCCTTGATCATGGACGACGACGGTGCCGTCCTGGATGCCAATCTCGGAGAACGATGCCGTGCGCCCGGGATTCGGCTGCAGCGCGCGCGCCAGTGAAACAATCAGTCCCGACCAGTTCGTTTGTCCTGTGGCGGAAAAGGTGACGTCAATGACCGGGCGGACCAGCGTCACGTCGGCGATCTCGATGCGCCCGGCCAGCAGCGGAAAATAGCGCAGCCGCGCGGTCAGTTCGTCCGCGGCAACGGCCGGCTCGGTGGAGCGGTTATTGCCTAAAAGCACGTTGCGAAAACGCACGGTCCCGGAGGGGAACAATGACAGCGAGACGTCGTCGCCGAGCATCGGATCGAGGCCAGTCACAGCGTGGATTTCCGCCTTGACGGCCTCGCGCACCGCGGCAGCGGGAATGAGAAAGGACAGCGCCACCAGCGTAACGAATGCCGCCGCAATCACGCCGGCAACGGCAATCGCAAGGCGTTTTAAGCCGGTAGCCGCGGTCACGGGACGTATTTCCGATTGGTGTGGGGCCGGCGGACTATACCGAGTGGTATGCCCGCTGCAAACATGCTTGGCATCTGTGTCGCTTTCGTGGCCGGGGCTTGCGCGTCCGGGTCCAAATAATTGCTGCCATTAAGCAATTAGGCCGCCGCGGGCGTCGTTCTCGGTCAACGGGCGGCGGCTCGCCATCGCTTCGTTTCGTGCGCCTGCGATACCTCGGCGATCATCTTGGCGATGATGGCCTGGCCGAATGAGTTGAAGTTTTGCGCCACCATGACGAAGGCGCCCGGGCCGCCGCCGACGTTGTTGCGGTAATAATTGTCGAGGCCGCCAGGCGGGTTGGTGTGCTCCGGATTCCACGGCATCGGATTATCGCTCAGGATGACCAGGCCGTTGATGGTGACGCCCTTGGCGACGGCCCGGTCGCGTAGGTCGGCTGCGGGGCTGCCGTCATTATTGGTGCCGTCGCCGGACACGTCGATGGTGCGGCGAACGCAATTAAACGGCGTATTGGCCAGCCGCGCCAGGGCGAATTCGATGCCGCCGCTGATCGAGGTGCGGCCGGCGAACGAGCGCGGACTCTCGATCAACTGGTCGCCGAATTGTTTCGCCGCGGCGGCGTCGCCGATCTCGGTCCAGTCGATCACCACGCGCTCCGCTCCGACGCCGGACCACTCGACGAAGGTGACGCCGATGCGCCCGTTGCGACCCGAACGGATGGTGTCGAGCACGCGCGGATCGGAAATGGCGGCAGCGTAACCGTCACGCTGCAGCTGGAATTTCGTGTCGTCGATGCTGCGCGACACGTCGGCGGCGAGCACTAGCAACAGGTCGACGTCATCGGCGGCATGCGCCGTGGCCGGTGCCAGTATGCCCCCGGTGAAGATCAATACGACGATGAATTTGATCATGCGCATTGCCGCATCCTCGCCAAGCATCAAGGTGAATGACGGCGAAAACTCGACAGGGGGAAGTCCAGACCAAGTTTTGACGATGTTTGTTGCCGGC
>JBAQAB010000091.1:0-4586 GCA_049285535.1 Xanthobacteraceae bacterium | reverse complement strand
TCATCGCCTCGGCCGCCGGCTATCTGTCTCTGGTCATGACCGTCTGCCTCGCCACGACACTCGCCACGCCCTACGGCTTCGATGACGACAATGATTGCGCTGGCGCCGGCCCACGCCTTTATTGCCGTAGACGGAATCGTTCGCGGTTTTAGTCCGCGGGAGAAGACATTGCTCGCGGCACCGTGGTTGATGCCGTTGGTTGCCCGCCGCGCCGCGCTGGTGAGCCTGGTTCCGCTCGGCGCGCCCATCATGCTCGCTGTATTTGTCCTGATATTGCGGCGCAGCGAGCTTTTTGCCGCGCCAGTAGCGTTCTCCACCGCTTCAGCTAAAATAACGGCGCGACGCCATGACATCGCCCCGTTGCAGTCGTAAGATGGCAACACTGGCGCGTTACTGCCGCACGGCAATTGGGAAGCGGCAATGTTTACGCTCTATTCGATGCAACGCTCCGGCAACAGCTACAAGGCGCGGCTCGCGCTGGCGCAGCTGCACATACCGTATCGGCTGATCGAGATCGACATTCTCAAGGGCGAGAGTCATACGCCGGAATTCCTCGCCAAGAATCCGAACGGCCAAGTGCCGCTTCTGGAAGTGGCGCCGGGCCGCTATCTTGCCGAATCGAACGCCATTCTTTGGTACATAGCCGGGGGCACGCCGATGGCGCCCGAGGATCGCATCGATCGCGCCGAGATTCTGCAGTGGATGTTCTTCGAGCAGCACAGCCTCGAGCCCAACCTGGGCGCGGCGTATTTCTGGCTGGCGCTGGTCAAGGGCGGCCGCGATCTGCAGCAGCATGCGCTCGAAGACTGGATGGAAGAAGGCAACCGCGCGCTCGGCGTGATGGAGAAACATCTCGCGCTGCACGACTTCTTCGCCGCCGACCGCTACACCATCGCCGACATTGCGTTGTACGCCTATACGCACATGGCGCATGAATGCGATTTCGATCTGGCGACGTTTCCAGCGATCCGTGCCTGGCTCGATCGCGTCGCTCATGAGCCAGACCACGTGCCGATGGAAGTCCAGAAAGCCGCCGCGATGCCGGCGCTGTGAGACGGCGTTTCCGCAAAGACACACCTGCGGTTTATCGTCTGGCCGGGTTGCGGCATTAACCAAGTATTAACCAAAAAACACCGAATCGCCTTTATTCTTCAATTGCATTGCCCAGGTCCGGCGCGATCTTGCAGCGACGCAAGACTGATTCGCGAAGGATACCGATGATGACTGAGCTGACCGGGATGGCCGGCTTCACCTCCTCGATTGCCGAAAAGACATTTGCCAAGCGGCGGCGCGCCGGCGTCGAACTCTTTGCCACGCTGGCGCTTGCGGTGTCGCTGCTCGTCGCCGCGACCGCGGTGTCGATCGGCATGGCGCGCGCGCAGGCGCTCCATGCCGTCATCGTTCGGCTGTAAGCGCGGCAGCTGGTTTGAACGTGATCTGTTCCGACCTCGCTTCGCCCGCCGAAGCGGGCTTCGCGAAGGCGGGAAGCCGGTATCCACCCTCGGATCGTTGTCCGAGGGCAGGCATTTTCGGGATCATGCTCTAATCGATCTTGATGTTGGCGGCCTTGATGATCGGCCACCACTTGTCGAGCTCGGCCTTGTGATAGGCGGCGAGCGCCGCTGGATTCTGCTGATCGGGCGGAAAGATCACCTGGCCGAGATTCTCGATGCGCGCGCGCACGGCCGGATCGGCAAGCGCGGTCATGACCGCCTTGTCGAGGCGCTCGACGATGGGCTGGGGCGTTCCCTTCGTCGTCCACAGCCCATGCCAGAACGAGATCGACAGACCCGGCAGGCCGGATTCGATCATGGTCGGCGTATCCGGCGCTTTCGGCCAGCGCTGTTCGCCCATGACGGCGAAAGCCTTGAAGCGGCCGGCCTGCACGTTCGCGAGTGTCTGCGAGGCCTCGAGGCAGGACAGTTCGATCTGGCCGCCGATCAGATCCTGCATGGCCGGCGCGCCGCCGCGATATGGCACGTATTGAAAATGGGCGCCGGTTTTCTGCGCAAAATAAAGACCGCATAGATGCGCCGCGCTGCCGGCGCCGACCGTTCCGAACGTGATTGGATTGTGATTCGACTTCACCCAGGCCACCAGTTCGGTCGCGGACTTCGGCGGCAAAGCGTTTTTGCCGACGATCCACAGCGGCGAGCTCGCCAGCAACGAGATCGGCTGCAGGTCGTTCAAGATGTCGTAATCGAGCGAATAGAGCGCCGGCGAGCCGACATGGCTGGTCCAGTTGCCGATGCCGATGGTATAGCCATCCGGAGCCGCGTGAACGACGCGTCCGGTCGCGATGGTGCCGCTGGCGCCGCTGACGGATTCGACGACGACCGTCTGGCCGAGCGCGCGCCCCATCGCATCGGCGAGGATCCGCCCCAGCGTATCGGTCGGGCCGCCGGGCGGAAAGCCGATCAGCATGGTGATGGGGTGCGACGGATAATCGTCGGCCAGCGCGACGATCGCACTGGCCGAAAGCGCAACGAGCGCGACAAGCACGCCAATGAAACGGGCACGCATCATGGAATCTCCCCCTTGGCTTTCCCCGATTTTTTTGTGCGCGATCTTTTCCGAAAGCGCCTCGCCGTTCGGGATCACGCTTTCCGCAACGATGACACGACAAGTTGTTGCCTAAAAGGTCAGCAACCCTGTCATGACGCGCTCGAAGCCCCGCGCCGCTTGATCGGCGCGGCGATTGACGCCATCTACGGCAGGCCTGTAACCATCCGAAAATGTTTGCACTTTTCGAACGATTCTTGTCGCCGACAGCGGCGCCGGACCATCCCGAGCCGCCTCCCGGCCTGATCGCCTTCCTGTGGCACTTTGCCCGCCAGGCAAAGTGGCTGTTCGCGGCCTTGTTCGTGGTTGAGCTGTGCGTCGCGCTCTCCGATAGCGCGGTGCCTTGGTTCATGGGCCGCGTCGTCACCATGGTCACCAAGACGCCGCCCGACCGCTTTCTCGCGGTCAGCTGGCCGTGGCTCGTCGGCATGGCGGTCGTGGTGGTGATCGTGCGCCCGGTGGTGACGCTGACGCGCTATCTCATCACCAATCAAGCCATCGCCGCGCCGTTCACCGGCATGATCCGCTGGCAGTCGCACTGGCACGTGGTGCGCCAGAGCTGGGCGTTCTTTCAGAACGATTTCGCCGGCCGTATTTCCAACCGGGTGATGCAGACCGGGCCGTCGGTGCGCTCGACGCTGACCGCGACCATCACCACCGTTTGGTACATTATAGTGTACGGTGTCTCCGCCATCGGCTTGACGGCTGCCGCGGATCGCTGGCTTGCCGTGCCGATCCTGCTGTGGTTCGCAAGCTACGCGGCGCTCTTGTATTTTTTCGTGCCGCGCATGCGGGAACGCTCCAAGGTGAGCTCGATCGCGCGCTCGACGCTGATGGGGCGCATCGTCGACAGCTACACCAATATCCTCACCGTCAAACTGTTCGCACGCGCCAGCGAAGAAGATCGCTATGTGCGCAACGCGGTCGACCAGCACATCGACTTGTTCAAGGCCGCGCAGCGCCTGCTGACCGCCTTTGCCAGCATCCTCGATGTGCTCAATGCGCTGTTGATCGCCGGGTCCGGTGCGCTGGCGCTGATGCTGTGGCGCTACGGCAAGGTCGAGGTCGGCGCCATCGCCATGGTGCTGCCGCTAACGCTGCAGCTCACCAATATGTCGCGCCAGATCGCCATGCGCATCACCGAGATCTTCGAGGATGTCGGCGTGGTGCAGGAAGGCATGCTCACCATTGCGCAGCCGCTGCAACTGCCAGATCCCGCGGATGCCAAGCCGCTGACGGTCGGGGCCGGCCGCATCGAATTCAAGAACGTGAACTTCGGCTATGGCCGCGATGTCGGCGTGCTGCAGAATTTCAACCTGACCATTGCGCCCGGCGAGAAGATCGGGCTGGTCGGCCGCTCCGGCGCCGGAAAATCCACCGTCGTCAATCTCCTGCTGCGCTTCTTCGATCTGGAAGACGGCGCCATCCTGATCGACGGCCAGGATATTGCCGACCTGACGCAGGAATCGCTGCGCTCGCAAATCTCGGTGGTGACGCAGGATACCTCTCTCTTGCACCGCTCGATCCGCGCCAATATCCGCTACGGCCGGCCGACGGCGGGCATTGAGGAGATCGAGCGCGCGGCAAAGCTCGCCCATGCGCACGACTTCATCCTCGATCTGGAAGACTGGCAGGGCCGGCGCGGCTACGACGCCCATGTCGGCGAGCGCGGCGTGAAACTTTCCGGAGGCCAGCGCCAGCGCGTCGCCATCGCGCGGGTAATCCTCAAGGACGCGCCGATCCTGGTGTTTGATGAAGCGACTTCCGCGCTCGACAGCGAAGTCGAAGCCGCCATCCAATCGAGCCTCGGCACGCTGATGGCCGGCAAGACCGTGATCGCGATCGCGCACCGGCTGTCTACCATCGCCCAGATGGACCGCCTCGTGGTGCTCGAACACGGCCGCATTATCGAGCAAGGCTCGCATCGCGAACTCCTTGCCCACGGCGGCCACTACGCAGCGCTGTGGCGGCGCCAGGCCGGCGGCTTCATCGATGTGGAGGGGATGCAGGCGGCGGAATAAGGC
>JBAQAB010000090.1:0-6338 GCA_049285535.1 Xanthobacteraceae bacterium | reverse complement strand
GTCACGGACTTTCTGTCCAGTCGCGACGGCCAAGATATCATCAAGGCGTTTAGTCAGATCGAAGACCGACAACTGCAACGCAAAATCATTGATCTTGCTAAAGAGCTCGCGGCAAAAGCCGTTCACTGAAGCTAGCCGCTGCCGCCCGCATCACTTCCGTTGGGAGAGAGACGGACGGCCACCGGTTCTCACCAATGTCCGTAACTTTGGGCGATGCCGGACGGATGTCGCTATAGTTCAGCTTCGTTTTGCAGCTTTGCCTTGTTCTCGAGGCAATAATAGCCGGAAAGTTGGCTGACCAACTTGCGGCGCTTCCAGTCGCTGAGAATGCGGCAGACGTTCTCGCGCGCGATGCCGGCCATCGCGGCGAGGTCGCTCTGCCCGATTTTCTGACGAATAACGATACGGCCGGATCCGACATCCTGGCCAAAATCCTGTGCCAGTTCGAGAAGCGTCAGGGCGACACGGCCGCGCAGCGGCAAAAAACTACCGGCTGCGACAGCTGCATCAGTCTCGCGCAATCGAGCGGCAATCAGTGTCACCAGCGATTTGTAGACCTCGGAATGTTTAGTGGCGAAGTCCTCGAACGCGGCACGGCTGAGAAAGCTTAACTTGGCGGCGCGCACTGCCACCACCGACGCTGACCGCGGACGGCCGTCGATCATCGAAAGTTCTCCAACGATCGCGCCTGGACCGAGGAAGGCCAGAATGCGCTCGGTGCCGGAGCGTGACACCATGGCAACTTTGAGAAGCCCATCTTCGATGCGATAGCACCCGTTGCCGGCATCGCCGGCGAGAAATAATACCTCGTCGGCATTGAGCTTTGCCGGCGTCGCGGCAGTAAACAGATTTACCGCGAGATGTTTGGGCAGTCCGGACAGGAGGCTCAGACCGGTATGGATGGTGGGCCTGATGCCCATTAGGAGTTCACTCGATCCGGATGTTGAAGGCATCGCAAGCTCCGATTTTACGCGGCCATTGGCGCACAATCTTACAAACGCCATGCTCGTTGGCGCCAAGTCACTGGTATCTGCGCTGTCTGTGTTCGCCCGCCGGAGGGCACAACCGCCGCCTTTGGCACTGAGAGACGTCGGCCGGTCCCGCCGGCAGCTCTCAATTAAATCTACACCAGCGCCAATGCGTTTGTAAGGGCAGTGTTAGTTCCGCTTGCAGCGCAACGTGGTTACTCTGGTCGAGCAGATAGACGACGACGTTTGTCTTTAGTGACTTGAACAGCTGTGCCGTAGGCAGGGTCTCCCGCGGTCGGAACTCGCGATGCGAGATCGGGGCGACGGTTGGTGCACGTTACTATCGTTTCTGACAATATTTCGCCACCGAACCGGTGCCGAAAGGCGGTTGCTATTTCCAAATCTTCAAAACGCCAGGACCGGAACTCTAGCTCCCCGATGTGATGCGGTTGTCCGCGATATTGCGGGTTCCGACTGTAACGGTGCCACGCATTGATGGCATCGAGAACTCATACGAAGCCTCCATAAGGGACGGCGATTTGGACGATGAAGGGAAAGTCACCTTCGTTGAGACGAACGGTCACCTTCCCTTTTTGGCACGAATTTGGCACGGCCGAACTGCTCCAACAAATGTGGATTGGCGGACAACGTCGAACGCCTAGAAGAACGGTTGGAGCGATACCACGATCTCACCGAAATTCGGGATCAGGAGATTCAGGGCCGCCGTTGCCAACAGCCCGAGGCTGCAGAATATGGCGAGCGCGAGAAGCTCGGGAGTTTTGACTGATGCAAGATTCCGATGCCACGAGGTCAAATTGCGAGGAACCCGATTCCTCGGATTAGCCAGGATCAGGCGCTCACTCTGCAGAGAAGTGGGACTCATCGATGCCTCCATTTTCCGTGCTGTCCGCCAAAACGACTTGCGGCTCGATCTCGAATGTGGCCTGCTTGGGCGACAATGTCTGTGCCGCGGGTCACATCGAAAGTCGCGTCACCGCAGGCACTTTGCGTGCAAACCGCAGGCCAGGTTCGGCGTCGCAATATCGCTGCAATTCCGTAGCGGCGGCGTGCGGTTCGGGCGCGATCAGCCAGGCCGTGGTTCGGGCTTGCGAATAATTGTCCATCGTCCCGCGACCTTGCGGCTGGTACGAGAGCAGCGTTTTGGCTAGCCGCACCGGCAAATTGAAGAACGCAATATCGGCCATACGCTCGTCGGACCGTCGAATCGGCGCACAGAGCGTTTCCATCAATTTTAAGGAAGCCGCAGGATTGGGCTCGAAAATGGTATTACGTCCGGCCGCTCGAGGATCATGAGGTCACAGTTTGTGAGCGCAGCGGCGTTAACGCTCGTGAACGTGTCGCCGATCAAAGGTCAGCTTTGCAAGGCGCCACGATAAGTGCCATACGGCACCGCTGCCTTTGCGTAGAGGGACGTCCGATCAAATAGATATTAAGATTTTTCGACTATAGCCAGTCACCATGAGCGCACTTCGTTCGTTCCTCAATAAACGACTCGACACGATTCTGATTGGTGCCGGTTTTGCCGCACTTGCGTGGGCTTTCCTTGTTTTCTGGTACGGGCAATAAAACGCGATAGGGTAATTTGCGACTGGCCCGGACGGCAGGCCACGCCATTTCCGGGCCACGAAAGCGGCAGTCAATCACGGCAACAACGTCTTGCGGGGGGCGACTCCTGCAGGCCGACGGCACCGGCCCGCGCGTGAATCGCCAAAAACGAAAAATCTTAAGGCCAAAGAAGCCCCGGCGTGTGTGACGCGCCGGGGCTTCCCGTTTGCCGGGGCTCAGACAAAACCCGACCAGCTTAGAGAGTAGGGGCACACCTCTTACGAAATCCGAAAATTAGGATGGGCCTCACAGCGAAGAGGATAAAGAGGGCCGAAACTTAGGGTATTACCTCGAGGGTGCGAGGCGCCGCATTAAGCCAGTGTTAGCTGAAAGTGCCTATGATCGATGGTTAGGTGCGTGAGCGTTGGGGATTCCATGCGTTGCGTCGATTCAACAGACGACCAATTGTGGCAGGCCATTGCCGACAACACAGACGTAATGTCCAAGTTGATTGCTCAGCAGAATGAAATAGACAAAGAGATTGGGACGAAGGATGCTGCAGTCCGGGGAAAACTAATTCGCTCGCACCTGGAGATAATCAACCGACTTCAGCGGGAGTATCGCGACTGCACTTCTGAGCTTCGCCGCCGTCATAAGATTGCTGAAGCAAAAGGGCATCGGATCACCGAAGAATCGGCGAAGAGGATTTTGACCAACAAATCCGTGGATGAAATCTTCGCGCCCGCCAACTAGTTTGAATTCGGCTGCAACGCTCATTCTAAACCAGGCTGCGAATAGCGCCGTCGTCAGGATCGAGGTCGAGTTAACGCATTGCGCAGTCCCTCTGCGTCGATCACTTTCACCGTACGTTGATGGTCATGGCTTGATAACTAGCGACAATTGATATCACCCATACTACGGCTGACCGCAGATTAGGACGCGTACTCTCAGAAGCCCGGCTCTCGCAAGCGAAATTGCTCAGCCGTACCGAGAAATCACTATAAAATAAACCTTAGATTGCGGGTTGGCAGAACGAACCCAAACGTCCCCGATGACCGCACGGAGGCGGTAAATTTAATGACTGACTAACGCTATCGATTCTGGGCATTTGCTCAATCTGATCTAAACCTGTCTGCACTAGAGTCGTAAAGTCGGCTCGTCTGGCTGCCGATGGGTCTTCCAGCGGTCCCAGTAGCAACGGCTTCGATCGGCTCGCACGGCCAGGATCGGCTGACGCGTGAATGGCAATATGTAGGTCCCCAGGTGCTCAGCGACGCCCCGGCAACTTCCCTCTCCGCCGCCGACGAAGCGTCCCACGATGCGGCGGCGCCGGGCAGTGGAGCGCGAGTCCCCCTCTGCTTCGTCATCGACGCCGACGACAGCGTCCGGCGCTTCCTGTCGCTCATTCTGCATGGCGCCGGTCTCAATACGGAGGAATTTGCCGCTGGCGAAACAGTAGCCGCCGCGTTGGCCAAACGTGCGCCCCATATTGTCTTCCTCGATATCGCTTTGGAATTCGGCGAAGCTGTCAAGTGCCTCCTCGAGCTCGCCAACTGCAACTATCGGGGCCAGGTGCAGCTTGTCAGCGGCCGCGGCTCGGCTGTGCTTGCACATGTCAAAAGTATCGGCGAGCATCAGCATTTGCAGATGTTGCCGGTGCTCAAAAAACCGATCGAGCCTCAGGCCATCCTGAACCTGTTGCAAGAGCTCAAACTGGGGCACGCGCCGCCCACCGCGGGCCGGATCGGTCTCGACCAAGCGCTCAATAACGGTTGGATCGAATTCTGGTATCAGCCGATGATCGACCTCCGCAAAAAGCAGCTCGTGGCGGCCGAATCCTTTGCTCGCGCGCGTCATCCGCAGCATGGCATCATGCTGCCAGATGCGTTCATGCCGGGCGCCACCGAGACGACCCTCGTCAAGCTGGCCGAATATTCCCTGATATCCGCATTGAAAGCCGGACTGAATTTCGCGAAGCTCGGCGTCAATCTGCAGCTGGCGGTCAATATGTCCGCCGAAGCGCTCGGTAAGGTGCGTTTTCCCGAGATTCTTCAGACTTATCGCCCGCAATTTGATAGATGGCCCGGCCTGATCGTCGATGTAGCGGAAGAGCAGCTGGTTAGCGATCTGGCCCGGGTGAGCGAGATCGCGAGAGAGCTAAAGCAATTGGGCGTGAGTCTCGCTATCGATAACTGCGGCCGCCGCTACACTTCGCTGGCAAATCTTAAGGAGTTGCCGTTCACCGGGATCAAGCTCGACCGCGCCTTCGTCGCTGACTGCGCCACCAGCAAGGTCAATGCGCCGCTTTGCAAGACCGTCATCGATCTCGCCCACGGCTTCGGCAGCGTCGCCGTTGCGATCGGCATTGAAAAAGCCTCCGATGCGCTGGCGCTGCTTCGGATGGGCTGCGACTATGGCCAAGGCTTCTTGCTCGGTCAGCCGATGCCGGAGGAATTCTTCGTTTCGCTGCTACGGCAGCGCGCCGCGGGGCAGACCAGACAGACCTTCGAGCCTTCCACCGAGCCGGCGGACGCCTCACTATAGGCCGCGTTGCCCCTTTCCGAGGCTGGCCGGCTCAGTCCTTGGGCCGGCATCAGCCCTAGGAAGCGCGCATCAGCCGCGCAGTGCCGAAACGAATTTCAGCAGGATCCAGAACCCAGCAAGACCGGCCGCGACATAGGCCATCTGTTGCGGGCTCTGACAAGCGAGCGGCATGGCGTAACAAACGTCGCTCGCCCAGTTCTGACCGTAGCCGGCCGCGGTATAAGACACGAAGCTCGCAGTGGCGAAAAGAACCGCGATCAGCAGCACGAAATTTGCCATTTCGCTTCTCCTCTGCACGGAGTGCGCCGTCATGGCTGCTCATGCGAACAGTCGTCCGGTCTATTCCTTCTCGATCGTGACCCCGATCGCGTTGGAGCTGCGCCACACCGTGCGGCACGAAAACCGCGGGTGCCCGTATCGCGTCAGTCGCAGCCAAAACGTCTCAGGAATCTGATCGCTCGAGTCGATTGCGAGTTTCGCGCCGCTCGGCGAAATATCGATCAAGGTGCAGACCACCAGGGGGCCGCCCTCGCCGGTGTCGACCCAGGCACGTTGACCTTTTTCCTCGCGGATCTCACGCCGCATCGTGAAAGTCATGATGATATCCCGCTGCGATATCAGCAGTACGATCACTGCCCTGCCAACCTCACCTCGATAAGTTAATGTACCGACGTTACGAAAACCCTCCCCAACAAAGACGGTTTTGTCGTGAAATTTATTCGTTTTAAGGAAAGTACGAGCGACATTGGCCTATTTCGTGCCAACGGCACGGAAGGCGCCAAAGATATTATTTGATGCGAAATACCGCGATTTCAGTGGCGAAGCCCGTTTATATTACACGCGGTGTTGCTGGGCGGGAGGTCAAGATCGCGGTCAGAACGAAATGGTTGCGGCGAGCATTGTTTCGGCAACGTAGAGACAAGGCAGCTCCGAATTATCCTTGCCGGAGAATTGCTCATCCGCATTCGGGGCCGCTCGAGTAGCTTCGTTCTGAGCCGGCCCGCGTTCCCAGGCGCCGCCCTGCACACCATCGCCAAGCGTCCTGAGCTTTTCCCAGCTTCTCGATCGAGATAGTTCGGCCTCGAGTTCCGCGACCCGCTCGGTCAAAAATCGTGCCCTGGCGTCGGCACGCTCTAAAGCCTCATCGCGCATCGCGAAAATCTCCAGCAACATTTTTGCGCCGTCGATCAGTTTCATACGCGACCGTTCGAGATCGTGAATTTCAAAATTCTTGGTTTCTACCGACGCTTGTAGTTGCGA
>JBAQAB010000089.1:0-2090 GCA_049285535.1 Xanthobacteraceae bacterium | reverse complement strand
CTGTTTTACCGGCGGGCGCGATCTGGCTCATCGCGCGGTCACGCTCGGGCATTTTGTGTCGTTTACCGGCATTTTGACGTTCAAGAATTCCGCGGCGTTGCGCGCGATCGCTGCGGGACTGCCGGCCGACCGGATCCTGGTCGAGACCGACGCGCCCTACTTGGCGCCGGGAAAATATCGCGGCAAGCGCAATGAACCGGCTTTCGTGGTCGAAACCGCGAAAGTCCTGGCCGAAACGCGCGGCGTTTCGTTCGACGAGATTGCCCGCCAAACCACGGCAAATTTCTTTCGCTTGTTTAGCAAAGTGCCGCGATCCGCCGACGCAGACAAATTGCAGTCTGCGCAAACAAAATCTTCGGCCGCATAGTCCTGAAGCGATTGTCGTCCATGACGCTGAAATTCACCATTCTCGGCTGCGGTTCTTCCGGCGGTGTACCGCGGCCGGCTTTGGGCTGGGGCGATTGCGATCCGGAAAATCCGAAAAACCGCCGGCGCCGCACCTCGTTCCTGGTCGAGCGCTCCGGCGCGAACGGCGGTGCGACGCGCGTCCTGGTCGACACCCCTCCGGATTTGCGCGAGCAGATGCTCGATGCGGATGTCGATTCGCTCGATGGCGTGCTCTACACTCATGAGCATGCCGACCACACCCACGGCATCGATGACCTGCGCGCTTTCTTCCTCAAGCAGCGCCGCCGCGTCGATGTTTATCTCGATGAGCCGACTGCGGCGTCGCTGCATGTCAAATTCGGCTATTGCTTCGAATCGCCGCCCGGCAGCGATTATCCGCCGATCGTGACCGAGCGCCGGCTCACGGCCGGCACGCCGGTGACTATCGAGGGGCAGGGCGGCCCTGTCGTCGTGCTGCCGTTCCATCAGGAGCACGGCGACATTGACTCGCTTGGCTTCCGCTTCGGCAAGCTTGCCTATTCCGCGGATCTGAGCGGCCTGCCGCCGGAAAGCGTTGCTGCCTTGGTGGACCTCGACGTCTGGATTGTCGATGCGCTGCGCTACCGGCCGCATCCGAGCCATTTCTCGCTGGACGACGCGCTGACGTGGATCGAGCGGCTCAAGCCGCGCCGCGCCATCTTGACCAATCTGCACGCCGATCTCGATTACGAGGTTTTGCGCGGCAAGCTGCCGGTGCACGTGGTGCCGGCTTTCGACGGGATGACGTTGAGTGTCGCCGAAGACCAATAAACTCCGCGGCCAACAGAACTGCACGATGTCCGCTTGATCGAAACGAGAAAGCCGCTTTTGATTGCGTTGAAACGCGAAGTTGAGGGATAAAGCCGGTGAAGAGGCGATCATTTTCGTATCAGAGCGGACTCGCGCTGATCTTGAGCGTTCTTTTTTCTATTGGGGCGCGCGCAAATACCCTTGTTATCGTCCTGCGGAACGAACACAACACCATCATCGCCGCCGATTCCAAACTCAAAAAGACTGAGGGGGGTAACGATAGCAGCGTATGTAAAATCCACATTTCAAATGACGTCAGCTGGGCGACGACCGGTATCGTTCAAGAACCCCACAAGCCATTCAATCTTTGGAATATTACGGACGCCGCAATAAAGCTTGGCGGGTCTTTAGACGATGTTGCTGCCAGAATTGAAGGCAATGTCGCCAGCCAATTGAAGGAGATGCTTCCTAGAATTAAGAGGACCGAACCAAATAGTTATAAGGAAGCCATCCGTACCGCATTTATTGCCACTGTTATATTGATCCGAAAAGACGATCTTAGGATGATCGATTTTCTCCTTCCCGATAAAAATGCGCCGGAAAACATCAAAATTGTCCGCCGGGGGTGTCCAGGCGAGCTCTGTCCGGCGGGACAGACACTTCTGATGTCCGGATTCGTCGGAGCCGCCAATGCCGAGCGTTTGCGATACCGAAATCTTTGGCAGGAAAAGGGGCTCGTTGGAGGGCTCAATTACCTCATGGAGATTGAACACGCGGCTATGCCCGATTTTGTCGGTCCGCCCGTCGCGATCCTGAAGATCGATGAAAGTGGTACTGTGGAATGGCTGCAGAAGGGCAAATGCGGCGGCTAGGACAAAGCAAACCGTAATTCTGCGGCTGGGCAATCAGAATAC
>JBAQAB010000088.1:0-4843 GCA_049285535.1 Xanthobacteraceae bacterium | reverse complement strand
CTTCTGGCCGATGTGGCCGATGATCGAGCGGACAATCTCCAGCGCGTGCCCATCATTGGCGGCCACATGGTCGACGACCCCAGACCGGCGCGCGTGCGTGTCCGCACCGCCGAGTTCTTCGGCGCTGATCACTTCGCCGGTGGCGGCCTTCACCAGCGGAGGGCCGCCGAGAAAAATCGTGCCTTGATTTCGCACGATGATGGTCTCGTCCGACATCGCCGGGACATAGGCACCGCCCGCGGTGCAGGAGCCCATCACCACGGCGACCTGCGCAATGCCGGCGGCCGACAGCGTCGCCTGATTGTAGAAGATGCGGCCGAAATGCTCGCGGTCCGGAAACACTTCGGTCTGGTGCGGCAGGTTGGCGCCGCCGGAATCGACCAGATAAACGCAGGGCAGCCGGTTCTCGCGCGCGATCTCCTGCGCGCGCAGGTGCTTCTTCACCGTCATCGGATAATAGGTGCCGCCTTTGATGGTGGAATCGTTGCAGATGATGACGCATTCACGGCCCGAGACGCGACCGACGCCGGTGATGATGCCGGCGCCATGGATGGCACCGTCGTACATGTCGGCGGCGGCGAGCGGCGACAGCTCCAGAAACGGCGCGCCGGGATCGAGCAGAGTCATGACGCGCTCGCGGGGCAAGAGCTTGCCGCGTGCGATATGGCGCTCGCGCGCCCGCTGTGGGCCGCCCTCGGCCGCCTTGGCGCGGCGCGTGTCGAGTTCCGCGATAAGCGCGCGCATGGCGGCCTGATTGGCGCGGAACTCTTTGGATGTGCAATCGACGCTCGATGTGATGACCGCCACCGTTTCCTCACCTGCCGATCTGAATGAAAATTCAGAAATGAACTCGGCGAATATTTGCCGCTGTAACAAAATATCACATGCAGAAACTTTCCTGCCTAGGGCGCGTTCGCTCCAAAGCACCGCGGGCCGGTAAGGCTATCGACCCGAGCGGCACGCAGAACCCAATCTAGCGAGGAGAGAGCTTGATGAGGAAGAGACAAAACACGTTGCTGGCAGGCGTCGCCGCATTGGCGCTGATCGCCGGCGCAGGCGTCGCTTCGGCGCAGCAAAATCCGCAGGCTAAGACCGGCTCGGCCGGCGTAGGCGAGCAAAGCGGCACGCACGCCCAAACTGCCAAACCGACAGCGGGCACCGGCATGGAGCAGCACGCCCAGGCCGGGCCGGCGGGCGGCGCCAAGACAGACACCAAGACTGACACGAAGGCAGCCGGCACTGCGGCCATGAATGCCAAGGGCGCCAATCAGCCCGCGATGGCCCAGCAGGTCTCCGCGAGCGCCAAAGGCCAAAAGAGCGCGCAGGAGATCAATCGCAACAAGACGGCGTCCCGCGCCAATAAGACGGCGGAAAGCCGGCCCCTGCACCTCGGCGCCAATGCGAAAGCCGAGCACAACCGCAAGACCGCGCGCAACGAGCATGAGCGCCGCGGCCATATGAGCACCGCGGAGCGGCAGCGCAACGAACGCGGCCGGACGAACACCGCGGAGCGAAGCCAGCACAACCTCAAGGGCCTGCAGGGCAACGCCTCGATCCCCATGCAGGGGAGCCATGTTACGCTCACTCCGGAGCAGCGAACCCGAATCCGCGATACCGTGATCGACGCGCACAACGCACCGCGGGTCGGCCATGTCGACTTCAATATCCGCGTGGGAACGCTGGTGCCACGCCGGGAGATTCACGTCATTCCGGTACCGCGGACGCTGGTGGAGATCGACCCGGTATGGCGCGGCTATCTCTATTTCGTGGCTCGGGACGAGGTCGTCATCGTCAATCCGCGGGATATGAGAATCGTCGCGGTTCTGCCTGCCTAATCGCCGGCAACCCGAAAACGGCCCGAAAACGGCGCGAGGGCGGCGGCGCGCGGCCCTCGCCTTTTTGTGCCGGCAAGCTCTAAGCGCGGACTTCCTGGCGCTGGAAGATCACGTAGCCGATGACGAACAACAGGATTTCGGTCGCGATCAGGCCGACGATTTGCGGCCAGGCGATCAAGACGCTGGCGCCGAGCGGCAACGGGGCGCCGAGCACGGCGCCCTGGAGCTGGCTTAAATAGATCGGCCCGAGCGCGCGCGTGGTCGGATCGAGTAGCGCCACCACCACTTCGGCGTAAAGCGTCGACGGCGACAGCCGCGCCAGGATCTGCTCAAGCTCCGCCGTTCCCGGCGTCTGCAGGCCAAGCGCCATATAGCGCGGGTCCGGAGGAATGACCATTTGCGCGAAGGCGCCGGCCAGCACGGGCCATATGAACGTCACCAGAAGCCACAGGCCGAGCGTGACCAGCGCCGCGGTGGCCGCCGAGCGAAACAGAATCGAGAACAGCAGAGCCAGCGCCAGCCAGACACCGGCGTAGACGATGGTCACCAGGAGAAATACGAAGCTCCGGGCAATCTCTTCGCCACCCGGCGGAATACCTATCATCAACAGTCCGAGCCCGATGACCAGTAGCCAGAGCGTGACCAGGCTGATCGAAAGCGTCATCAGGCCAGCCAGGAATTTTCCGAACAGCAAAGCGTCGCGATAGATCGGCTGCGACAGGATACGCGACAGCGTGCGGCGATTATGCTCGCCGTTGACGGCATCGAAGCCGAGCCCGATCGCCATCAGCGGGACCAGAAACGATAGGAACGCAACGAACGACGGCAGCGGATCGCGCGACGTCGTGAACAACCGCAGAAACAGGAACGGGTCCTCGGCGGTGGTGTCCTTGATCTGCTGGATCGCGCCATAGAGCGCCGCCAGCGCCACCAGCACCACGAGCCATTCCAAGACGCGCATGCGCACCGAGGTCAGGTGGTCCGACAGCTCCTTGAGCATGACCACGCCGAGCCCGGAAAATGCGGAGCCTTCACGCTGCATGGCGCGCTCCTTCCTTCATCGCCTCCTCGGGCTGGCTCTCGAAATACCGGGTGTAGATGGCTTCGAGGCTCGGCTCTTGGACGCCGAGGAATTTCAAGCGGCCGTGCATGGCGACCACCTCAACCGCTGCTTCCGGGCGCACGTCCCGATCCGCATGCAAGCGAAGCTTGCCAATGCCGGTTTTCTCCACCCCGCTGACGCCGGGGATGAGCGCGAGCCGCTCGGCAAGCCCGGCGCCGTCCGCCTCGATATCGACCACATAACCGCCGCCAAGCACCTGACGGCCGAGTTCCGGCACCGACCCCATCAGCGCAATGTGGCCGGCCGAGAACAGCGCAACGCGGTCACAAACGCTTTGGACGCGCTCGAGCAGATGCGATGACAGCAAGACCGAGACACCTTCAGATTTGAAGGCGCGTATGATGCCGAGGAGTTCCGTCGTCGCGTGCGGATCGAGGCCCGATGTCGGCTCGTCGAGGATCGCGATCTGGGCACCCTTCATCAGGATTTCGGCGAGCCCGAGCCGCTGCCGCATACCGCGGGAGAAAGTGCCAACCCGCTTGTCGGCAACATCAGCAAGGCCGACCCGGTCGAGCGCCTCGGCGATACGCTTCTCCCGCTCGGCAAAGCGAAAGCCGATCAGCCGCGCGGTGTAGCGCAGATTATCGCCTGCGGTGAGATTGTCGTAAAAGCCGACGGTATCGGGTAGATAACCGACGCGCCGCTTGACCGAAAGCGGCTCGCGCGCGGGATTGAAGCCGAGCACGCTGACCTCGCCTTCTGAAATGTCGGTAAGACCGAGCAGCATCAGAATGGTCGTGGTCTTGCCGGCGCCATTGGGGCCGAGGAGACCGAAAATCTCGCCGCGGCCGACCGAAAACGAGATGTGATCGACGGCGACCGCCGATCCGTAGGTCTTGGTGAGGCCTTTGGCCTCAATGACGACGTCGTGGCTCATGGAGCCATAGTCTATCGGGGTCTGGCTCATCGGGACTTGACTCATCGGCGGCCAAACCTCGCCACCGCGCCGACCATGACCAAAAGCGCGACGCCGATGATGCCGACGCCGGCAATACCCCACATCGTCGAGGTCGTCACCGTGACGCGGAAATTGGTGGAGGCCGACTCGCCGCGTGCCGCGGCGCGGATCGTGGTCACATAATCGCCGGCGATCGCCTTGTCGGTCGGCGTGATCAAGGCCTGTACTTCCTTGTTGTCGTTCGGCGCGATGCGATCGACCGTCTTCGGATCGAAAGTGACCTTCCATCCGCTTGGCGCCGAACCCGACAGCTCGACATCATCCGCCGGCGCGGTGCCGGTATTGGTGATGACGACGGGAACCGAAGTCTGCTGCCCGGCCGCTGCGCGGGTCGACACGAGACCCTCGCGGCCGCTGACGTCGAGCCTGGGCTGACCGGTGATGTCGAGGCCGAGATCGGTGGTTGCCGAAGCATCCTCCGCCGCGACGCGCGCGGTGAGCTTGTAGTCGCCCGCGGCGGCCGTATTCGGCGGCGTGACTTTGAGCTTCACGTCCTTGCTCTGGCCGGCGTCGATCGGCACCGCGTTAAGCTCTTGCGTGCCGTATTGCTCGGTGAACGAAGCGTCGAAATTCTGTGGCGCTTGCGCGGACAGGCTCACGGTCAGCTTCTTGCCGCTGTCGTTTTTGATGCTGAGCTGATATTCGAAGCTGGACTTCGAAGTGCCGCGCAATTCGGGAAGTTGCGGCGTTACGGAAAGCTTCGCCGGCAGGTCTTTGGCCAGCGTCACCGCGATCGGCAGCTGCAAATTTGTCGAGTTTCCCGTGGCGGCGATCGTGAGCGTTTGCGTACCCATTGTTGCGTTCTTCGGCACGTCGAGCCGCAACGATAGCGCGACGCTGGAATCGGTCGCCGGCATCGCCGCGGCCACCGGTTGGCCGCCGCCCAGGAGCGTCGCCGTCCAGCCCGCCGGCACACCCGTTATCGAC
>JBAQAB010000087.1:0-3294 GCA_049285535.1 Xanthobacteraceae bacterium | reverse complement strand
GTTAAAAAATTCGACTGAGCCGATACTCTGACTTTTTCAACAGAATCGACCCATAAGCGACATTCGACCAAGAATTACAGGACCACCGCGTCCAGCCGGCCAAAACGACATCGCTACTGGTCTCCATTGAGATTACAATGTTGTGTTGCAACCCATAGAACGAGATAATGCGGAGTGAAATTGCCGACCGTTTCTCGGGAGAGCGTGATAAAGACGCGATATTCAATGTTTGCCGGCTATAACGCTTGGTGCAACGAACGGCTCTATGATGCCGCCGCCAAGGTGCCGGACGCTGACTATCGCGCCAACCGCGGCGCTTTCTTCAAGTCCCTGCATGGCACCCTCAACCACCTGCTGGTCGGAGACCGCATCTGGATGCAACGCTTCACCGGCAAGGGCGAGTTGCCGCCAAGTCTTGATGCTATCCTTTATGACGATTTTGCTGGGCTTCGCGCCGCGCGAATTAGCGAGGATGCGCACATCAGCGCCTATATTGATGCCCTGAGTGAGGCCGACCTTGCTGGCTTTATTCGCTTTCGTACCTTTGTGCGGCCGACCGATATCGAACAAGAACTTTCCCCGGCACTCGACCACTTTTTTAATCACCAGACCCACCATCGTGGCCAAGCGCACGCTCTACTTTCTTCAATCATCGGCAATGACACGACGCCGAGTTTCGACTTAATTATATACCAGCGCGAAACCGGACAAGGCCGACTGCGTGTCGCGTGCTGATCCGATACCACACTGCCCGTTAGCATCGGCATGATAGGTGATCGAATAGACGCACCGTTTGCTGCGTCTGCTCAAGGCTGCTCTTGGCCCAAAGCTGACCTGCCAAGTATGTCGACCAATGTCCGCTATTGGGAAAAGCAGACATGATGCGGACGTGCCGTCATGTCGTCATTTAACCCAACGCGGACATTGGATGTGCATTGCAGCAGTCGAAGATGATTGCCTCAACGGTTACATTCAATATGGGCGTACGTTGCCCTCCACCGTGGTGCGAAACATCAGTCGCCGTTCGGTCGAGGGGAAATCGGTGCGCGCATGCGACGAGCAGCGGTTATCCCATAACAGAAGGTCGCCGACGCGCCAGACGTGCTCATACACGAACTCGCGCTTCTCCGCGTGGTCATAGACCGCGTTAAGCAGCCTGTCGCTCTCGTCATCCGAAATGTCGAGCACCTTCACCGTCATCAAACGATTCACGTATATCGCCTTCTTGCCGGTGTCCTCATGCGTTCGAAACACCGGATGAACACGCTCAGCAAAAGCTTCCGTGCCGCGGTTGTCACCCTTGATCGTCGAACCATAATTGTAGTGATGCAGCGCCTTCTTATCTTCGAGCCGCTCGCGGATCGCCGGATCGAGCGTTTCATAAGCCGCATAGCCGCTCGCGAACAACGTATTGCCGCCGGTCGAAGGGATCTCGACCGAATAGAGAAGCGTGGCCTTACTCGGCACTTCCGCGTGGATCATATCGTGATGGAACATCATCTCCCCATCGGGCAGCGCACCGATTGGTTCACCGTTCTCGCGAATATTTGAAATCATCATGATGCCCGGCAGGAGCTTCGAATAGCCTTTCGGAAAATTCTTCGGCGGCCTCGACAGCGTGCCGATTTGGCCGAAAAAGCCGGTAGCGCGGATCAAGTCTTCCTGCTCGAGCTTCTGGTCCGGAAAGATCAACACAAGATGATCGAGCCACGCTTGATAGATGGCCCGTACGGTTTCCTCATCGGGTTTGAGACGCAGATCGATGCCGCGGACTTCAGCCCCGATATGCCGGGTAAGCGGCACGACCTCAAAGCGAGCTTTACCAGTCGGCGTCAGCCGCGCAACGCGGGAGGTTTTTGCGGAAGGGAACTTTTGCGTCGAGAGGGACATGGCAACCTCCAAATATGCACAAGTTTTAACGCTTATTCTATCGTCGGCGCCCGTCGCCGTGTTTTATGCAGCCGGGACCCTAAGCCGACATCCGGCAGTCCCACGCGCCTAACGGACCACGACGCCGATTGTGGGGTTTTTGCATGATACTTATTTCTTTCGCGCATTGCCCAGCATAGACGCGATATGGGCGACTTGCGCGTATTGCTCCTTGAGCGCGGCGGTGAATGCGTCGACGTCCATGGGCGCGGCCGGCTGCCCCGTGAGCGCCAATCTTTCGCCGATCGTCTTGTCGTCGAGCACGGCGAGCACGTCCGCCGCGATCCGCCGGCGCAAGTCGATCGGCATGTCGCGCGGTCCGAGTAGGCCCAGGACGGGACTGGCGAGCAGGGACGGGAATCCCGATTCCACCACGGAGGGAATGTCTGGCGCGATGGGCGATCGCTCGCGATCGTTAATTGCAATGATCTTGATCTTGCCGGTCTGAGCGTAGGTTCGCATAGCGGCGTAGGATTGCATGGACAACTGGATTCTGTTTTCGCCGAGATCTATCGGCGACTTGGTGATGTCGCGGTAAGGAACCTTTGCGATCGCGAGTCCGTTTTCTTTGACAAATCCGTCGAATACGAATTCGGAAAAGCCAGGCGCGACCGCATAGCTCGTCTCGTTCGGCTTGGCGCGCGCCAGCGCCACGAATTCGGCGAGCGTGGCGATGCCGAGACTCGTCGGCACGGCCACGGCGATCTGCACCTTGGCGACACCCGCGATCGGCGCGAGGTCGGTCTCGGGATCGAAGGAGATGTTTTCGTGCATGTAGCGTTGTACGACGAAGATACTGCTTGGCCCGAAGAACAACGTATGGTCATCATTTGCCGACACGACGGTCTGCAGCGACAGCAAGCCATCGCCTCCAGGTTTACCGTCGATGATGACGGGTTGGTCCCATTTCTGCTGCAGCTTGTCGGTTATTAGCCGCGCGGCAGTGTCCGCTCCGGAGCCCGGACCGAACGGCAGCACTAAGCGTACCGGACGTGTGGGCCACTGCTGGGCGAGGCTTGCACTCGCGGCGATCGCGTAAATTGCTAGCGCGAGCGCGGCGACCGTATTGAGGCGAAACCAACCGTTGAGCATGACCCCTCCCAGGGATGTCCGGTGTCCGGCCGCGCGATCCGCCGAGTTTTTACCGTGGGAAACCGTGCTCTATTTCCGCTGCGGGTCAACAACCACATTTCGCTCAATCGGAGGCCCGCTTTAGAAATTCGCGGCCAGTTTCGGTCCCCGTTCCGGCACGACGTTGCCCTTCGGCAAGTCGAACATCCCGCTCGGTAGCGTGTCGAGAAAAGCGAGAACCTCCGAGGTCTTCACCACGTCGGCATATTTGGCGTTCATGTCGCAAAGATTGAT
>JBAQAB010000086.1:0-4719 GCA_049285535.1 Xanthobacteraceae bacterium | reverse complement strand
CAGGGCAGCCTTCCGGCGGCCGGTGCGGTTTGACCCGGCCATGTCGAAGCAGCGCGCCGGCGCGGGTTTCGACCCTTGTGTCCGTCGTATCTTGGCCGTGCTGCGCCACTTGCACGTCCCCAGAGCGACGATACTCAGCCCTATGCTACCGGGGCGTGTAGGGCGTGGCGAGGGCCTATGCGCACAAGTGAACGAAACTATCCCGCGGCGGAAACCTTGGCCCAGGTGTCGCGCAGGCCGACGGTGCGGTTGAATACCAGCCGCTCCGGTGTCGAGTCCGGATCCGGGCAGAAATAGCCCTGGCGTTCGAACTGCACGGCGGCGCGGGAATTTGCTGCCGCCAATGCCGGCTCGACGCGCGCGTCGGAGATCACCTCCAGCGAACTCGGATTCATTTCGGCGGCGAAATTGCCGATCTCCGGCGCGGCCCGCATGAACAGCGGATTGTAGAGCCGCACCTCCGCCGGCAGCGAGGCAGCCGCCGACAGCCAATGCAGCGTCGCCTTGACCTTGCGGTCGTCGGGCGCGTTACCGCCTTTGGTGGCGGGATCGTAGGTGCAGCGCAGCTCGACCACTTCGCCGGCGGCATCTTTGACGAATTCGCGACAGGTGATGAAATAAGCATAGCGCAGCCGCACCTCGGCGCCGGGCGACAGCCGAAAAAATTTCTTCGGCGGATTTTCCATGAAATCGTCGCGCTCGATGAAAAGCTCGCGGGAAAAGCGCAAGCGCCGCGCGCCGGCCGCCGGATTGTCCGGATGATTGAGCGCTTCAAGCTCTTCGCTTTTCCCGTCCGGATAATTCTCGATCACCACTTTGAGCGGCCGCAGCACCGCCATGCGGCGTTCGGCGGTTTTGTTCAAATGCTCGCGGATGGAGAAGTCGAGCATCCCCATGTCGACGACGCTATTGGCCTTGGCGACGCCGATGCGCTTGACGAAGTCGCGGATCGCCTCGGGCGGCACGCCGCGCCGCCGCAAGCCGGCAAGCGTCGGCATGCGCGGATCGTCCCAGCCACTGACATCACCGCCACGCACCAGCTCGGTGAGAACGCGTTTCGACAGCACCGTATGCGTCAGATTAAGGCGCGCGAATTCGTATTGATGCGGATGTGACGGCACCGGCAGATTGGCCAGGAACCAGTCGTAGAGCGGGCGATGATCCTCGAATTCCAGCGTGCAGATCGAATGCGTGATGCCTTCGATGGCATCGGACTGGCCATGGGCGAAATCGTAGCTCGGATAAATGCTCCACTTTTTTCCCGTGCGCGGATGCTCGGCGTGGAGGATGCGGTACATCACCGGGTCGCGCAGATTGATATTGCCCGAGGCCATGTCGATCTTGGCGCGCAGCACCCGCACGCCGTTTGCAAACTCGCCGGCGCGCATGCGGCGGAACAGATCGAGGTTCTCCTCGACGCCCCGCTCGCGGAACGGGCTGTTCTTGCCCGGCTCGGTCAGCGTGCCGCGCGCGGCGCGCATTGCGTCGGGGTTTTGATCGTCGACATAGGCCTTGCCGGCGCGGATGAGAACTTCCGCCCAGTCGTAAAGCTGTTCGAAATAGTCCGAAGCGTAATAGAGGTTTTTGCCCCAATCGAAGCCGAGCCAGCGCACGTCGGCCTCGATGGCGTCGATATATTCCTGCTCTTCCTTGGTCGGATTGGTGTCGTCGAAGCGCAGATTGCACTGCCCGCCGAACTCTTGCGCGATGCCGAAATTCAGACAGATCGATTTGGCGTGGCCGATATGGAGATAGCCGTTCGGCTCCGGCGGAAAGCGCGTGACGACGCTTTTATGGCGGCCCGACGCCAGGTCGGCGCGCACGATGTCGCGGATAAAATCCTCGCCCGCTTCCCGGGTTGTGGCTTCGGCAACCGACATCGATCGTTTCCTTTGGCGGCGTGCCGTAGCATGCGGCGCGGCCGATTCTAAGGCATAAGTCGCGATGGTCCCCCGATTGGACAAGTCGGCCCGCGGGGTCAAGTGCGCCGGCGCTGTCTCCCGTCGTCCGGGGCGATTGACAGGCTGCCCCGGATTACGCTGTGCTCGATTGGGGCTGCCTATTCGCCAGTCACCTACGTCCTCTAAGCCGTTCCCCTGCATGCGCGGAGTTGAAACATCGTGAGAACGATCCGCCTACTCTCACTCATTATCGCCGGTACATTGGCTTGCATCTGCGGCGCCAACAGTGCGCGAGCGGATTCAGGCCAAGTGTGGTCGCTGACGACACCCTTTGGCATCATCTACGGCATCATCGGCCGCGAGGTCGTGGATTATCCCACCACGCGCGCCGCGGGAACGATCGTCGTCAGCACCGGTCAACGCCGCCTCTACTACGTGCTCGGCGGCGGCAAGGCCGTCCGCTACGCCATTGCCGTCGGCATGGAGGGCTATGCCTGGTCGGGCACGAGCACGGTGACCGCCAAACGCGAATGGCCGGACTGGACGCCGACGCCGGGCGAACGGCAGCGGTTTCCGACCCTGCCCGCTCACATGGCCGGCGGTGCGGATAATCCGCTCGGCGCCCGCGCGCTCTATCTCGGCGATACGCTCTACCGCATCCACGGCACTAACGAGCCCTGGAAGCTCGGCGGCGGCGTGTCGTCGGGCTGCATCCGCATGTCCAACGACGACATCGTCGATCTGTACAACCGTGCCAAGATCGGCGCGACAGTCATTGTGCAGCGGTGAGCGCTGGAAATTTATTCATCACATAAAATGCTTTTCGCCAAGCCACCCAACGCGCTCACGCCAGCCCATGACAGTACCGCTCATGGGCCAAGACATAGCGCTCGTTGAAGGCGTGCCATTCGATCGGTGTGTCGCCTAGCCACGGCACCGGCACCGCGACCCTATCGTCGTGCAGCACCCCGTCGCCTCGCTCCTCGATGCGTTCGGCGAAGAAGCAGCCGAGCTCAGGATCGCCGACGAGATTGACCTTATGGGTCGCAAACAGCTTGCCGCGCATCACCGCCGTGAAGCGGTCGAAGCCGTGATATTCGCCGACGATGAAGCGGATACGCTGCAGCACATCCGCCTCCGCGGTGCCCAGAACCGAATGCTCGCAGCCCTCGCAATCGAGCTTGAGAATGTCGATCGCGGCGAGTTCTTCCTGCGCCATGATCTCGTCCAGCGTGGTCGGCGTCACCACCTGGTCGATCTTGAGATAGCCGTAGTGGTCGTCGGGATCGGCCACGCGCCGGTCGTCCTCCGGAAACACCATCGAGCCGCCGACCCATCTTGCGCGTGCGCGCGGCCGCAATATCGCAATACTCCTTGAACGCTTCGAAGGCGACGATTTTTGCGGCAGGGAAGTCGGCGTGCATCAGGAGCGTCACCTCGCCGATGTTGGCGCCGATCTCGACGATGGTGTCGACGTCCTTCGCCTGTGAGCGCGCGATGAAATTGCGGATCGTCGAGAATTTGTAGCAGTCGTTCCCTTCCATTCTTTCCTTCCGTCCGGGCGACGCTCGCTTCAATCCACCTTGATGTTGGCGAAGCTGATCACCTTCGCCCATTTGACGGCGGCGTTGGCGATCAGCGCGCCGAATTGCGCCGCCGTCATCGGCTCCGGTACAGCGCCGAGCGCGATGCAGCGCGCGCGCAGTGCCGGATCGGCCAGCGCGGCATTGATGGCCGGGTTGAGCGTCGTAATGACGTCGGCCGGCGTGCCGTGCGGCGCGCCGACGCCGGCCCAGCCGCTGCCCTCGTAGCCCGGCAGCGTTGCGCCGATCGGCGGCACATCCGGCAACGCCGCCATGGATTTGACGCTGGTCACGCCGAGCGCTGCGAGCTTGCCGTTATGGATATAGCCGAGCACCGGCGGCACGGTGGCAAAGGCGAGCTGCACCTGACCGGCCAGGAGATCGGGCATGTAGGAGCCGCGATAAGGCACGTGAACGATGTTCACGCCGGTCATCATGCGGAACAGTTCGAAGGCGAGATGCGGCGCCGTGCCCGCGCCCTGCGACGCCAAATTGAGCTTGCCCGGATTGGCTTTGGCATAGGCGATGAGCTCCGATAGCGTCTTCACCGGTATCGACGGATGCACCACGACGACGAAGGGCGTGTAGCCGAGGAACGCCACCGGCACGATGTCGCGGACGAAATTGAAACCGAGGTTGGGATAGAGCGCGGCATTGGCGGCGTTGCCGGAAATCATCACCAGCAGCGTGTAGCCGTCCGGCGCGGCGTGGATGACGTAGTCGGCGCCGATATTGCCGCCCGCGCCCGGCTTGTTCTCGACGACAAAATCCTGGCCGAGCCGCTGCGCCAGCTGCGGCGCCACCAGCCGCGCCAGCACGTCGGGCGCCAGCCCTGGCGGCAGGTCGGCGATCAAATGCACCGGCCGCGAGGGATAGGTCTCCGCCCTGGCAAAACCCGGCCACGACGGCGACCCGGCGCCCCCGGCCGCGAGCGCCAACAATTTGCGGCGGGATAAGATCATGTGTTTCCTCCCCTGGTTCGGCTGTGGCTTCCAGGTTCCCCAACCGGGCCGCCGATGCCGTTCGGCTTCATCTTATCATGTCGGAACGTGCCGTTGGATGGGCGGAGCCAACGAATGTTCCTTTCGGTTTCCGCGATTTGTTCCGGCTGGTGACCTGCGGTGGTGCCGTAAATGTGTACGGCCGGCTGCCGCCTACCGAGCTTCAGTTCGTTATATTACATTCCAAGAAAGAAATTCGGTAGATGAACCGATTTCGCTGTCAGGCAGGGAGAT
>JBAQAB010000085.1:0-3454 GCA_049285535.1 Xanthobacteraceae bacterium | reverse complement strand
TCATAAAAAAGGCTCGCTTGATCGCCGCTCCCCCGACCCATCATGATCTGCCTCCGACCTCAGCGCGTCGGAAAAGCGGAATCACTGTTCGTCGCCAATCTCAAGCCTTTTTCGACAGCATCGACCCCATGCGGACATTCAGTGAGCCAACTTGTCGCGCTGCACAGTTTTTGGCTCAAATGCGTGATACTCTACCGTCAAGAAAATGACCCGATACGGAGAGCAGCTTATGCGACGCCGCAAAGTACTTCAGTTGCTCGCAAGCGCGGCCGTTGCCACTCCCTTTTCGGCCGCCGCCGATGCACCAGCGAAGATGGCTCGCATCGGAACGCTTTCGCCAACGTTGCCTATAGACGAGAAGTCGCCGGGTGGCATGATACTGCTGAAGACATTGCAGCAGCGTGGCTATGCGCTCGGTAAGAACCTGACTTTCGAAGCTCGCGCGACCAACGGTCAGGTTGCCAAGCTCGGCGAAGCCGCCCGGGACATGAAAGCGGAACAAATTGATGCGATCGTCGTCATCGGGTTTCCCACCGCGCTTGCCTGCAAGGTCGCGAATGTGCCGACGGTTGTCGCCTTTGGCTGCGGCGATCCAGTCGCGACACATCTGATCGACTCGCTGGCGCGTCCCGGAGGGGTGGTTACCGGCATTTCCGATGACGCCGCCGCGCTTTCGACCAAGCGTCTCGCGCTGATCAAGCAGGCCGTTCCGAACGTGCGCCGCGTCGCGATGCTGTGGAACCGGGATGACCTTGGCATGACCATGCGTTACGAATCGTCGTCGGCTGCCGCCCAGTCGCTCGGAGTAGCGGTACAGCCACTCGGCGTGCGCGAGCCAAATGACTTCAACGGGGTCTTCGAGGCCATGGATAGCGAAAGGCCGGACGCCATTCTGATGGTCGCCGACTCGCTGACGGGGCTCAATAGAAAGCGGGTATTCGATTACGCAAATGCACACAGTATTCCAGCAATGTACGAATACGATTTCTTTGTCCGTGACGGCGGCTTGATGTCGTATGGCGCGGACATCAAGGAATCATTCGAGCGCGCCGCCGACCTCACTGCGCGCATTTTCGGCGGCGCAAAACCGGGCGATTTACCCTTTGAGGAACCAACCCATTACCCGCTCGTGGTCAATCTGAAGGTTGCCAAATCCACGGGCATCAGCCTGCCGAACGATTTCCTAGCGCTCGCCGACGAGGTAATCGAATAGACGCACCGTTTGCTGCGGCTGCTCACGGCTGCTCTTGGCCCGTCTTGTTAGATATTGCGGCTCAAGCAAATGTCGGCGTTCAGGGCAACAACGGACATGCCGAGGAAAGTCAAAATCCGACGTTCCTGATTCCTCGCCGACATCGCGCGCCGCCAGTTCAGCGTGCGGAGCCGAAGGCAATCACCTGTAACAGACCATCGTTCCATTGGGCATGCGAACGGCCTCGCGGCCCGTATGTCTCAGGCACCAGGCTTGATTTTGACCGCCCCATATGCATCGGCCCGACACATTGCTGCGATGCCGGTTCGGACCGCAGCCGCCTAACGCTAACGCCGGCGCAACTGCCAACGATAAGGTGGAAAGAATCATGAAGCCAAGCAGCACAGTCCTGAGCGTTTTCACGAATGCCTCCCATCTACGCGCGACTTTTGCTAATCGCGGTTGTAGTTTTACTTCAAACGTGCGCTCGGGTACAGGTCCTCAAGAATGCTCGCGCGACACAATGGTTGCCATGCATGCGCCGGTGCGCTTCGACCCCAACGACGCGAGCCCGCCCAACGTCTCTTCATGGCCTTTAACGGACATTCGCCGCGATGCAACGCGGGTCCGCTTTCGAGGGTAAAGCGGGCATCGACGACACTAGGCCACCAATCTCAATTTACGAGTCCACCCCTAAGCACACTCACTCGGCGTGCTCGCTGTCCATATGCGCCATTGCGGCGGGCATGTAGCGGGTGCCGGCAACGGCGTCGGCCGGCGCCGCTTGTTCGATGCGGGCGAGCTCGTCCGCCGATAGTTTCAGTTCGGCGGCGCGGAGCGCCTCCTTGAGTTGGTCGCGGCGCCGGGCACCGATCAGCGGCACGACGTCGTCGCCGCGCGACTTGACCCAGGCAAAGGCGAGCGCCTGCGTCGAGATACCTTTGTCGCGCGCAATTTGGCCCAACGCCTCGACCAGCGCGATGTTCTTGGCAAAGTTCTCGGCGAAAAACCGCGGCCGCCGCGTCCGCAGCTCGCTCGGTGCGGTCCGCGCCGCTTGCGCGCGGTCGCTGATCAGCCCGCTGGAGAGCACGCCATAAGCGACCAGCGCGATGCCGAGTTCGCGCAAGGCCGGCAGGATTTCGCGCTCGATGCCGCGCGTGAACAGCGAGTACTCGATCTGCAACGCCGCGATCGGATGCACGGCGACAGCGCGGCGTATGGTCTTCGCCGAAGCTTCCGAGACGCCGATATGGCGCACATAGCCGGCTTTCACCATGTCGGCGATGGCGCCGATGCTGTCCTCGATCGGCACCTGCGGATCGACGCGCGACGGCTGGTAGAGATCGACATGATCGGTGCCGAGCCGGCGCAGCGAATAGCTGAGAAAATTCTTGATCGATTGCGGCCGCGCGTCGTCGCCGACGATCTTGCCGTCGGGGCTGCGCAGCGAGCCGCACTTGACCATGATGAAGGCGCGATCGCGCTTACCGCCTTTGAGCGCGTCGCGGATCAGCATTTCATTGTGGCCCATGCCGTAGAAATCGCCGGTGTCGATGACGGTGATGCCGGCCTCGAGCGCCGCGTGGATGGTGGCGATCGATTCGGCGTCCTCCGCAGGTCCATAGATTCCCGACATGCCCATGCAGCCGAGCCCGAAGGCGGAAACCATGGGGCCGTTACGGCCGAGTTTTATCTGTTGCATCGCAAGTCCTACCGGTTGTCATCGTCCGCGAAGGCAGACGATCCAGTACTCACAATCTATCCCTGATGAACTGGGAATACTGGATGCTCCGCATTCGCGGAGCATGACAGATGAGAGGCTAAACGCAAAAGGGCGGCCATGCGGCCGCCCTTGCCTTGCTTGCAGCGTTAGACGGGCTACTCCGCCGCGAGCCGCACTTCCGGCGCGGCAGCGCGAACGTCGGCGTCGACAGTGTTCTCGTATTTGGTGAAGTTCTTCTGGAACATGCCGACGAGCTTGCGCGCGGTCTCGTCGAACGCCTTTTTGTCCTGCCAGGTCTTCTGCGGATAGAGGATGTGCGGCTCGATGCCCGGCACCGAGGTCGGCACCGCGAAGCCGAAATACGGATCGGTGCGGTAGCTCGCGTTCTTCAGCGAGCCGTCGAGCGCGCCGGTGACCAGCGCCCGGGTGACCTTGATCGGCATGCGGCGGCCGACACCGTAGATGCCGCCGGTCCAGCCGGAATTGACCAGCCAGCAGTCGACATTGTGCTTGCCGATATAATCGCGCAGCAGCCGGCC